>NZ_LGDO01000480.1:0-47513 GCF_001279805.1 Streptomyces sp. XY431 | reverse complement strand
GTCGGGGGCGGGCATCTTGCGGGCCTCGGCGACACGCAAGTCAGACCGGCTGGTAATGCGCAGTAGATAGTCCAGCGGAAGGGCAGCCCAGAACCCTGCGTTCAGCGCGGTACTCCGATTGTCTTCCAGCGCCATGGAGTTCACCGCGTCCATATGTGCTGGCCCGGGTGGGATCAGTGCAGCGAATAGTGAACGCTCGGTATCAAAGGGCACCATACGTCGCCAGGTCAGGCGGAAGTACTCGGTGTAGCGTTGACCGTCCCAAACGTCCTGCGCAGCGCGGTAGGTTTCGAGGTCGCAGGCGCGCACGTAGTTGGTCACTGGCACGGCGTCTTCAGGCAGCACAGCCAGGTTACTGGCGGACCAGTCGCGGTTGGTGCGGCAGGGGATGTTCGGTTGTTTGGAGAACGGATTCGCTCCAGCGATATGGGGGCCCTGAAGGATTACCTCATCAAGGCTCGGCACGTGCGAGGTGTTCCACTCGTACAAGCCGAGCTTCCTTGTTGCCAGGTTCTCAAACATGCCAACCGAAATGTTTGGCTCATGCTCTCCCAGACGCTTGCTGTAAGCGGCAAGAGCCTGGACAGCGCCCTGCTCACTGGCCGTCACCGGATACAGCAGCGCGGCCTGGGCTGCGGGCACGTCCGTCTCGCCGCTCAGGCGGTGCCACTCGGCGAGTTGGACCCAGTCAACTTCGACCAACCGGTCGCGGTGCGGGCGCGACTCCCACCGACCTTCGTGCTTGATCCCAGGCAGCTCACCTTCCCCTTCGTGCTTGAGCGAGTCGCTCAGTGTGGCAGCGTGGAAGAGCCAGCTCACATGGGTGAACCCGATCTCCTTCGGCGGACCGTAGACCTGCACACCGAACTCGGTGTTGGGGTGGATGTCAGGGAATGCACCCGCCCGGTTCCAGAAGTGCGCATGGAACCGGAGCCGCTCGTAGGCTGCCTGCCGCAGCCGCCCCTCCTTCACCCCGTTGAAGTGGGTGTCGGGATGGATCAGCCCCGCCGTCCCCTCCCCACTAGCGAGGTTGCGCCATGCCCGGCACATGAACGCCCGGTACAGGTCCGGCCGTGTCCCCGCGATGAGCGGGTACGTCGTGCCGCTGCTCAGCATCGCCACCGTGCCGGCAACTCCGGCCAGCTCACCGAGCCAGGTTCGCTGCGCGCCCTCGTCCGCGAGGACCTGTTCCTTCCGTGCCAGCCACTCATCCCGCGTCGGCTTCTCCGCCAGAGCGAACCAAGGCTCGAACTCGGCCAGTCCGCTCTGCTCTACCCAGTCGGGCCGCACCCACGGCGGGTTGCCGACCTGGAGGTCGAAACCGCCCTTCCGCGCGAAGACCAGGGCGAAGTCCAGCTCCCAGTGGAGGAAGCCCTGCGCAGTGGCGATGTCCTGTGCTGCATCGAGCCAGGGGAAGCGTTCGCTCAGGCGGTACTCGTTGTCCATGCCCATCCAGCCGGGCAGTTGCTCCTCGTACTCCTCCAGGCTGTCGAGGTCGGCGAAGGAGGGGACGATCGATCCCTCCTCGACGTCCGCTGTGCCGAGCACGCCCTCCAGGAAGTCGAGCCAGTCCTCGAAGTTCGTCAGTGCGATGAACGGCCGCCGTTCAATCGCGTGGCGCGGCTTGGCGGCTGCCTTCTTCCTCGCCTTCGGCTCGGGCAGCGCACGGACCTCCTGCACAACCTCCTCGTCGAAGGAGAGCGCGACGGACTCATAAGTGAGTTTTGGCGTCGCCATCACCGTCTCCGGCGCCAACGCCTCGCCGACGGGCAGCTCCGCAGCAGCCGACGCGTCGTCAGCTGCCGGGAGCTCGCTCCCGTCGAGCTTCCCTGCCAACTCCAGCGGCCAGAACCAGAGCGAGCACCACACGTCCATGACGGTCTTGAGCCGCCAGTACGGCGTGCCCTTCGCAGTGAACAGGTCGTGGAACACCTTCTCCTTCGGCACGGCCTGCTCCGGCCGCGCGAGGAAGGCGTACTCCGGGTCATCCGGATCGGCGCCCCACACGTCGATGTGGCGGGAGATCTCCCGCTCCGAGATCTTCATCCTCTCGACGACAAGCTCCCACAGGAACTCGGCTCGCCGGGACACCGCCTGGAGCCGCGCCAGCTGGGAGAGCTTGCGCCCCCGGGCAGCCGTGGCCGTCGGAGCCTTGAGGATGCCCTTCTTCCAGGCAGCGAGCCGCTTCTCCGCCTCCGGCGCGAGCGCTTTGGCCTCGCTCTCACCGACGACTGACGCCCACCCGGCATTCGGCAGCAGGAACTGGTGCACCGCGCCGCGCGGCAGTTCCTCCGACATGGGCAGCTCACGCGGGGCGAGTGCGCCCTTCGTCTTGAGCCAGTCCTTGCCCTTGACGGCGGACTCGCCGTAGACCGCGCGGCGGCCACCGATCAGCGAGTTGCCCCGGCGTAGGTGCAGCCCGAACCACGGGGCCCGCATGCCCGGGTGCATGGTGTTGAGCCACAGCGACACCTCGGCCAGCTCGACGCCCGTCGCGTTCAGGTCGACGCCGTACGCGTTGTGCAGCGCGATGTAGGCCTTGACCTTCTGCTTCTCCGCCAGGGCATCGGGCGTCGGCACCCGGTATCCCAGCTCTTCCTGACGCCGCCGCAAGTACTCCTCCGCGACCTGGTTGATCGCCTCGTTGAGGAACGCGCCGGAGCCGAGCGCAGGCTCGCAGATCTTGTACTGGAGCAGCTCGGCAGCCCGAGTGCCTTGGCTGAGCCGCTGCTTGAGGGTCAGCTCGACCGTGACCTTGGTCAGTGACTCAGGCGTGTAGTACGACGCCGAGGTCTCCCGGTCCCGCCCGGCCAGACGGTAGACGAACGTCCCTGCCGGGTACTTCTTCACCCCGCGCCGACCGCGCTGCGCATCGGCTTCGCCGTACTCGACCAGGCACTCGCTCGGGTACTCGTTCTGCCGCTTGCTCGGGATCAGCCAGGAGCCCTTCTCCGGGTCGCCACCCTTGGCGACCTCGCAGAGCTCATCGCCGGCGATGATGCCGGTGTAGGACATCAGGCCCTCGTAGACCGCGCCGAGCTGGTTGATGCCCAGGTTGCGGTAGGAGATCACCGCGCCCCGCTCGCCGCGCCGACCCGGCTTCAGGGTGAGCAGCCGCAGCACCTGGTGCAGGCACTCGTTGCGCAGCCGCAAGTCGAGCCAGCGCGGCCCGTATGCCTCCTCCGCGTCCTCGTCCACCCGCGGGTCGGGCAGTCGGGTGCCGATCAGCCGCACCGCGCCCGGCTCGAACAGCTCGCTGCGCAGTGCCTCGAAGCGCAGCCCCCGGTCCTCGCTGCGGCGGGCGGCCTTCTCGCGGCGGGTCTCCTCGTCGTCGCCCGGCAGGTCGTCGTCCGGTTCGGTGCCGTACGGCCGGTGGCCCGAGTTGACCTTGTTGAACAGCAGATCGAGCGAGGCGAAGAGGTGGAAGCCCTGGCGGGCCTCCTCCTCGACCAGCTCCTCGTCCCGCTCGACCAGCTCACGCAGGCGGGCCACGGAGTACCCGGCCTCGTACGAGCCGTCGTCGGCCGGCAGGATGCCGAGCTCCGGGCGGGCCTCGGCGTACAGCAGGAAGAGCACGCGGTACAGGTAGCGCAGCGACTCCCTGGTCAGCTGCCGAGCGAAGGGCGTCCGGGGGTCGGTGACTTCCTCCGGCTTCACGCCTTCCTCACGCAGGCGCTCCAGCACCTCGTTGGCGATGAGCTCGACTGAGCGCTGCAGTCCGTGCCGCAGTTCCTTCGAGACTCCCGCCGCACTGTCGTTGGCCGTCTTGCGCAGCTTGTCCAGGCCTCGTTCGCGGTCGGCGTCGCCCACCGCCAGCATCTCGCGGCAGAACAGGGCGGCCGCTACCGCCAGTTCACCGCCGGCCCGGGTGTCGTTGCGCTCCAGTGCCGCGTCCAGGCTGACCGCCAGATACCGGCCCTCGGCCCAGGCCTGCCGGTCCGCGAGTACGAGCACACCACCGCACAGCAGCAGCACGAACCGCACCCGCCGCCCGCTGTCCTCGCCGCCGAGCTCGGAGCCGAAGAGCCAGGAGGTGAGCTGTGCGCCGGTCTCGTAAGCCTCGCCTGCCCGGATCCGGAGCGGGTGCAGCAGGTGACCGGGGGCCCCGGCCTCGTCGTCGAGCGCGCTGTCCACCTCGGTGGCCCAGCCGCACTCCACGGCGAGGATTCCGTCCTCCTCGCTGGCCCAGGCCACTGACATCTCGACGGTGCGTCCGGCCTGGTGGAGGCTGACTCGCTGCGGCTCGCCGCTGTCGTAACCAAGAGCGGCAAGCAGCTCGGCGTGCCACTCGCCCAGCCGTTCCCGCCACTCGGCGTTCTCGTAGGTGTCGAGCTCGCCGCCTGCCGCCGCCTTGGCGAAGTAGCCGCGCCGGTCGTCGTCGAAGTAGCTGCTGCGCAGAGAGCGCAGCAGCTCCCGAGGGGTGCGACGCGGGTCGTTCTCGTCGTTCTCGCGCAGCGACCAGGTCTTGAAGATGCCCTTCTTGAGCTCCTCACCGAGCTGTTCGGCGAAGAAGTGCGCGGCCAGGTACTCGCCGCGATTGCTGAAGGAATCGAAGTCGGTGACCATCAGCGGTGCCCCTCCTCGGCGGTGGCAGCGGCAGCGGTCGGTTCGAGCACGGCGAGCAGCCGCAGCAACGGCGCGCCTGCGGTCTGCAGGGACTCGGCGAGCCGCAGCCGCCGGTCGGCGGTCTCCGCGACGCGGGCCGACCCGCCCCAGAGCGTCTGCTGCTGCCACCGGCTGACGCGCGCACGGAAGGGTTCGAGTACGGCGTCGATCCGCTTGCGGTACTCGTCCTGCAGACTCTCCATGTGCTGCCGGGCTGCCTCCACCACCTGAGGCACCAGCGCCTGCAATGCCAGCAGGTCCACCGGCACGGCACGGCCCGGCATGTCCGGGCCCACCCCGTAGCGGCGCAGCAGCTCGTCGGTGACTGCCGCCACCCTGGGCCCGTCGTCCTCCGGGCCGAGGCCCGACACCGCCATCCACTCGACCACGGTGGGCCGGCCGAGGCCGTTCGAGTAGACGCCCTGTACCAGGTAGGTAGGACAGTCCACGCCGGCCGCCGCGAGCACCGGTGCCTGCTTTCGGCCGAACTCCACCAGGACTTTGTCAGTGATCCAGTCCATCACCGGATGAATGTCCGTCAGATAGGACACGTTCGGCCACTGGGTGTCGCTGGTTTCCCGGGCGGCGCCCAGCCGGGCGTCGGCCAACGGCTTGCTGAAGGTGACCCTGATCCGACCGGGCTGGTCCTTGCGCGGGAGGATGCGCTGCTCGTCCAGGTACGACTTGGGGAGCGAACGCAGCCGGTGCAGCAGGTCGCGCGGGGGCTCGAAGGCAATCGTGCCGTCCTCCTCCCGGCGCAGTCGCAGCGCGTCCGCGGGATTGGGGCGGAAGACCTGGTCGAGGGCAGCGTCGAAGTACTCCGTCGCGTCCTTGAACAAGCTGGGCACCACGGCACGGGCGACGGGTTCGGCCGTCGTCGCCGAGCCGACGTTGCCGAGCAGGTCCGCGAGGAAATCCGCGCCGGCCAGGCGCGACTCCTTCAGCGATGCCTCGACGGTGCGGCCCTGGATCAGATCGAGGGTGAGTCGGTTCTCCTCCTCCTTGGCGCGGTACAGGCCGGTGACGGCCTCGGCGCTGCCCTCGATGCGGTGGGCCTCTGCCTCGCGGGCGAGCAGCTTCTCGCCGACCAGGCGGTCGTCAAGGGTGCGCGGCGCACCGAGCTCGTCGGTGCGCCAGGCCAGGTCACTGGTCAGCACGATCGCGCGGAACTGCGGCGGGATCTCCTGCTTGTACCGGTCGATCCGACCGTTGCGCTGCTCGATGCGGATCAGTGACCACGGCAGGTCGTAGTGGATCAGCAGATGGCACTGGTGGTGCAGGTTGACGCCCTCGGAAGCGATGTCTCCGGTGAACAGCATCCGTACCGGAGCATCCTTGAGACCGAACTGCGCGACCATGGCCTGCTGCTCTTGGTCGGTGTTGGCCTCGCCGTGCATGACCTGTACGGCACCCCGATAAGCCAGCCAGGGCTTGCCACTGTCCGGGCTCTTTCCACGGGGGAAGTCGAGCGCGGCGGGTACGGCTTCCGCGAGCCACTTCAAGGTCCGTACCCGCTCGGAGAACACCACCACCCGAGTGTCGGAGCCCGGACCGACACCCAGCGTGCGCAGCTCTGCGATCAGGGCGGCGAGCTTGGCGGAGTCGGCGTCCTCAACCCGCCCGGCGCACTGCTTCAGGGCGGCGAGCGCCTCGCGCTCGGCTCGGAGGCGCTGCAGCTTCGCCGGATCACCGGACTTCTCCAGCTCACGGTTCAGAGTTCCCGTGCGCGTGGAGATCGTCTCCAGCAGGGCTTGGTGGGACGAGAGGAAGGACTTGAGCAGCTGATAGGGCACCAGCTGATGGCCGCTCACTCCGGAGGCGGCCTCGTCGCGGGGGATCCAGTGGTCGATGAGCTCCCGGAAGACCGCCAGTTCCTTGTCGCTCGCCGGCGCGTGCACCGGAAGCGAGGGGCCACGGTCCGCCCACGCTCCCTTGAGGCCGTCGCGAACTTCAGGAGTGGTCTTGGTGCGACGGATGTAGAGGTGTTCGAGATCGGCGATGTCATAGCGACGTGGATCGGCGATCGCAGCCTCGTCGAGCATCCGCACCAACTCGGCGAAGGACGTCGCGTCGCCGTTGTGTGGGGTGGCGGAGGCGAGGATCAGCGCGTCGGTCCGCCGTGCGAGCAGCCGGGCCAGCGTGTTGTTACGGGTGCCCCGGTTGACCAGGTTGTGGGACTCGTCGATGACGACGGCGTCCCAGTCGGTGCGCTCCAGGTGGTGGGCGTACAGGTCGCTCTTGAGGGTGTCCACCGAGATGATCGCGCGCTTGAAGTACGCAAAGGGGTTGCGGCCGGCCGGGATCTCCTGCTGGATGCGTTGGATCCCGGTGGAGTCCAGCCGGACCAGCGGGATGGCGAAGCGTGTCCACAGCTCGCGCTGGAACTGTTCGAGCACATGCTGAGGGGTCACCACCAGGATCCGCTCGCCGCGACCCCGGCGGATCAGCTCGGCCAGCAGGACACCGATCTCCAGCGTCTTGCCGAGTCCGACCACATCCGCGATGAGGAGCCGGGGCTGCGGATTGCGCATGGACAGCGCGAGCTCGGCCGGCCGCAGCTGGTGGGTCTGGGAGTCCATCAGGAAGTTGTCGGCCAGCGCGAGCCCGTGTTCCGTCTGCGGCAGGGCGGTCTTTCGGATCACGGCTTCGAGATGGAGGCGGGAGCGGCGGTGGCGTGGGGAGTCGTCGCGAACCAACTCGGTGTCGGCCGGGTCGAGCACGCGGACAGCGTCGAGCCTGCTGTAGAAGACGGCGTCAGCGCCGCGGACGAACGGCGAGACTCCGGAGACCTCGATCATCCAGCCGTCGTGCTCGGTCCACTGACAGCGGCGCACCAGCCAGAGCTCGTCGCGGACCTCCACCTGCGAGCCCGCCGGAAACCCGCTGCCCCGGCCCGCCCCCGCACTGACCTCGCTGTCTGCCGACGCCGGTGTTGACGCCGAGTCCAGTCCCAAAGCTCTACTCCACTCCCGCCATCACCAGTACGTCTACTTCACACAGCTTGCCATCTGCCACCGACCGTGATCAGAGCCGGGTCGCCGCCGCGTACTCACGCCGCAGGGTGTCGGCGATCCGGCGCGAAGCAGGAACTCTGACCGCTCGGGCCGTGCCGGGCTCCGGCTCGCGGTCCGTGGCAGGAGCAAGGGGCATTGCCAGCTGGTCGTACGAGTCCTGCGGGTTCCCGGCCGTCTCCGCAGCATCATCCGCGACTGCCGGCTCGGCCTCGGCCTGCTCCAGCCGTCGCTGGAGCGACTCGGTCAGCTCCGGAACGGGTTCGAGCTGCGGTGCGGTGCGGGACATCAGCAGCAGTCGGGCATCCACCGGCGTGAGGCCGACAGCTCCGATCAGTTCGCCGCAGTGCTCGGCCACCTGGTCGAGGGTGGGCCGGTCTTGCGGGTTCTGGGCCAGCATCCAGGAGACGAGCGGACGAAGCGACGTCGGCAGGGCCCCCAGATCCGGGGCCGTCGCCGGGTCTACCAGACGCCCGCGCAGCTCGTCCCAGCTCGCACCGTCGTAGGCGTAGCAGCCGGCTGCGGCGTACAGCAGGACCGCGCCGAGACCGTACACGTCCGCCGCCGAGGTCACCTGCGGGTTCCCCGCCGCCTGCTCCGGGGGCATACAGCGGATCGAGCCGATGACCAGTCCCTGGTGCGAGAGCGAGTCCTGATCTGCGGGGCCGGGCACCGTGAACGCGCCGAGACCGAAGTCGATGATCACCGGTCCGTCCGCACCGAGCATGACGTTCTGCGGCTTGAGGTCCCGGTGGACCAGGTCTGCCCGGTGCGCGGCGTCCAGCCCCTCGGCCAGGAGTGCGCCCAGACTGGCGACCAGCAACGGCGGGAGCGGCCCCTCGGCCTCCACATGGTCACGCAGGGTCCGCCCTGGGACGTACTCCATCGCCATCCACGGTTGGTCGGCGAAGGGGTCGGCCTCCAGGAACCGGGCGACTCGGTTCGTGGCGACCAGTGCCTTGGCGATAGCCGCCTCCCGCTCGAAGCGGAGACGGGTGGCCTCTTCGAGCTGGTCGCGGCGGATCAGCTTGACCGCCACCGGATCACCGGCCGGGGTGTACGCCTTGTAGACCGTGCCCATACCGCCAGACCCGAGCTCCTCCTGCAGGAAATACCGACCGACCTTCTCAGGCATCGCCGCCATCTGCTGCTCCGCACTCCTATGTCGATGCTCTGGACAGGCCGTCCGACTGTTGAAGTCATTGGTGCCGGGTTCGCCAAGCCTATCTGTTGTATTCGCGACCTTGCTGTTCTTCGGGGTCCAGGCACGGGTCAGTCCCCGTGAGGGAGGGCTAGCGACACCCGGAGTCGTAGTGGTCGGCGGTTGGGGCCCGGACGCGGCAGTCAACGCGTCGGTGCTCATGGTGGCAGTCTGGGTCGGGCCTGACCAGTGGTCGCCCTACCTGATCTTCAATGGCCAGGTCGTCATCACTCACAGCTCCGAGGAGCCCCGTACTCCCGGGCATGCGCCCAGTAGCCGAGACGAGGTGCGCGGTCGCACCAGAGACTCCTGCGAGAAAGTCACCCACTCCGCATACCTGGAGCTGCTGCCTGACCGAACCCCCGGCCTCGTGCTTATGCAGCCCTTGTCCCCTTGCAAACAGCTTCACCGGGAGCCCACGTGATCTCGGCAGAGGCCACCGAGACTTTGTGGGCTTCCACCAGACGGCCGTCGCGTGCTGCCCGGTCGTAGAAGCAATGGCGGGCCATAAAATCACGAAGTCGAATCCTGCCTTATCGGTGATTGTCGGATCGACGGCAGGCGTCACCTGGAAACCCCCGGCCAGTCTGATTGGAAGATCAGCTGGTCTCTCGAATTTGCCCTAGCGAGACAGTAGACCACTCTCTGAAAGAGTCTTCCCTTTCTGGCGCCTCGGTCTACGATGAGATCATGGATGACGTGAAGTTGCAGGCGAGCTGGGGTTGTGTGGCCTCGTGGCCTGGGGACCAGTCGGGGACCACACGTCCTGCACACCTCTGCGCGACGTCCCTGCATTGCCCTTTTCTGAACACGTATGACGTGCGCGAGCAGGTATTTCGGGGGGAATGGCGAACCGCTGGGGGCCAAGGGGTCGCAGGTTCAAATCCTGTCGTCCCGACCAGCGTTGTCGCAGGTCGGAGGCCGTTCTTGTCGAAATGATGATAACGGCCTTTTCCTTTGGTGGTCGCAGTGTGGTCGTGAGCGCTCGTTCGCATCGCCTCGCTGAGCACGTTTCCGCAGGCCCGGCTCCTCCGACCTGGTCGTGACGGGGCATCTGTTCATTCACCCGGGAATCCGCGTGCCGGCGATCTCGGGCTGGTCGCCTCTTCGGCGCTGAAATGGGCGGGGACTCGCGGGAAATGGGCATGCCGACGGAACCTGCGGCGGCATCTGCCTCGACGGGCCGCACGTTTTCGGGTGTCAGCTGTGAGCCGTGAATCCCGGTTGCTTGTCGGCCCTGGTGGCCGGAGCGGCCAGGAGCGCCGAGCCGTCTGCAGCGGTGGGGGCCATCAGGCCGCGTGGCTGAACAGCGGGTTCGGCGAGCCGATGTCGTGAACGGGGGCGTCCGGGGCGTGCCGGGTGCGGGCTTCGACGAGGTGGAGCCTTGCCTCGATGGTGTTCACGGCGGCTCTGGCGACGTCCCAGGTCAGGTGGCTGTAGATGTTCGCGGTGGTCGACAGGGTGGAGTGCCGCAGGGTCTTGGAGACCCGTGACCCGCCTCCCCCAGCAGCCGCACGCACCACGGACCCAGCTGCTTCCCGTGCCCGCCCGTACAACCACACCGCCGGTAGACCCTGCCACGCTGCGCACGCTGTCCCATGAGCTTCCCCTTCTCTCGGACTGGGTGGTCCCTCTGGGGCAAGAGTGGCTGCCGTGTCGGGTGTGGCGGCAGGGCGTGCGGGGCGAAGCGCGAAGCACTCAGAACCAGACGGCGAAGACACGCTCAAGGCGACACACCGCTCGGAAGATCACGATCCGTTGAACGGAAAGGGTCTGCCGGTGCAGGCCGGTAGCAACTGAATGATGTTGCACAGCGATGAGGGTTTTGGCCCCTCGGAGTCGCCCCCGGGGAGGGAAGCTCCAAACCGCCTCCTGCTGCGTCGGCTGAAGACCGTCGCGGTGAGGGTCGGAGGAAGAGGTGCTCTTGAAAGGGCGTAGCCGGCCCGGCTCCCGCCTCGGATACCGTGTGCCTCTACGGGGTGCCACAACGGATGTGGTGCCCCCTACCGGAGGTAGTCGGCGTATGAGTTCAAAGCGCAGCAAGAATCCAGCCCTGCCCGTACTTGACGACGCATTCCGACTCGCGTCGGTCAAGGACGCCGAGGAGTCCACCCGTGACTTGGCCGCGCGGCTGGCCACCACCGAGCTGCGCCGCGTTTCCCACCCGGGCCGGGTCACCTGGGATCCCACCGATCAGGCCGAGCCCGTACCGGTCCCGCCGAGTGTGGTCGACGGTGACGGGGACCTGTGGCTGCGGGACCGGGGCACTGGCACCTGGACCATGCCCGAGTTCGACCCGAAGGAGTTCCCGGCCCGCTGCGGCGAGGTTCTGACGTGGAACGAGCTTGCCTGCGAGTACGGCCCGCTGACGGCACTGGCCGACGACCGCCGTATCGGCGGCGGCCGACGCTGACGGCGCGCCCTCTGGGACGACCGCGCCCCTGAAGCACCCGTTGCGGGTAGCGGTCGGCCTTCGGTTGCCGTGGTGAGCGCGCGGCCCGGCTCGCCGAGCGACTGCTGCCGGTCGGCCAACTGCCCGAGCGGGCCGCGCAGCAGTTTGTCGACGGCGGCCGCCGGGCCGAGAGTACGGCGATCAGTCCGCCGTGGCGATCAGCGGCTGGAGCAGGATGTCGGGTTGGGCACGCTGGAAGGCGTTCAGCTGCCACTTGTCGGCGAACAAGGCCAGCAGCACGCCATCCGAGCGGCGGGTGAGCACCTCGCCGCTGATCAGGCGGGCTTTGGCCAGGGCAGCGGCGCCGTCGGCGTCAGTGATCCGGGCCAAGCGGTAGGAGAGCTGGTCGAGGGCGATCGGGGAAGAGAACTCGTGCTCCATCCGGTGCAGGATCACATCGAACTGCATCGGGCCGACCGCAGCCATGACCGGCGCCTGGTCGCCACGCCGGTCGGAGACCAGCACCTGGATCACGCCTTCCTCGTCGAGTTGGGCGACGCCCTTGCGGAACTGCTTGGACCGGCTGATGTCCTTGGGCCGTGCCACCGCGAAGTACTCGGGGGCGAAGGCGGGCAGCGGGGGAAACTCGGTCTTCTTGCCGGTGAAGAGGGTGTCGCCGACCCGCAGCGCGCTCGCGTTGATCAGGCCGACCACATCGCCGGGGTACGCGGTGTCGACCACGGTGCGCTCGGCTCCGAAGACGGTGTGCGCGTACTTGGTTGCGAACGAGCGGCCGCTGGCCGCCCGGGTGACGTGCATGCCGCGCTCGAAGACGCCGGAGCAGACTCGGACGAAGGCGATCCGGTCGCGATGGGCCGGGTCCATGTTCGCCTGGATCTTGAACACCAGGCCGGAGAACTCCTCGCCGACCTCGCGGCTGCCGCCCTTGGCCAGCCGGCGGGGCCCGGGAGCCGGAGCGAGGTCGACCACGGCGTCCAGCAGGAGCTTCACACCTATGTTGGTCAGCGCGGCGCCGAAGAAGACCGGGCTGATCCTGCCGGCCTCGAAGGCCTCCTGGTCGTAGCCGGGGCCGGACGAGAGCACCAGCTCCAGCTCCTCCAGCGCGGTCGTCCAGGCTTCGCCCTCCTGCTCGGCGGCCTTCTCGGAGGTGAGCTGCTCCTCGAGGGCGGCGTGCGTGCCGGCCGGCACCTTGGTGTAGCGCAGCATCTGCTCGGTGTTCCCCGCTTCGACCAGGCCGCGCAGGTTGCCCGCGCTGCCAACCGGCCAGACGACCGGGACGGGGGTGATCCCGAGGTGCGTCTCGATGTCCTCGAGCAGGGTGAGTGCATTCTGGCCGCGCCGGTCCCACTTGTTGATGAAGGTGATCACGGGGACGCCGCGATGGCGGCAGACCGCGAAAAGCTTGCGGGTCTGCTCCTCCAGGCCCTTGGCCGCGTCGACCAGCATGATCGCGCAGTCGACGGCGGCCAGCACCCGGTAGGTGTCCTCGGAGAAGTCGGCGTGGCCGGGGGTGTCGACCAGGTTCATCACGTGGCCGCGATAGCCGAACTGCAATGCGGCCGAGGTCACCGAGATGCCGCGCTCGCGTTCCAGTTCCATCCAGTCGCTGGTCACGCCGCGTCGGTCACCCTTGGCGTGCACCGCACCGGCAGAAGTGATCGCCCGCGCGTGCAGCGCCAGCGCCTCGGTGAGCGTGGACTTGCCCGCGTCCGGATGGCTGATCACAGCGAAGGTCCGTCGGCGGCCGGCCTCATGAAGGACCTGCGGGACGGGGAACGATTGTACGGTGCTCACGTGTTTCCTCGGGTACGCATCGGCAGCAGGCCGGGTGACGCCTCTCCGTACCTGGTGAGCCGGGGATCAGGTCCGCAGGCCCAGGAAGCGATAATAGGCTGTCGGGCGGCGTGGCCCCGAAATTCCCGTTCTCCGGGGGAGAGGCTGATCCAGGCTCGTCCGGCCTCGGTCTTGGACCGGCCGAAGGCCAGGCCGTTGTTGGTGACGGCGGCGAGCGTCCAGCGGACGAAGAGCTGGCGGCCATGAGGTGGACGTCCGACCAGTGCAGGGCGAGGGCCTCGCCGCGGCGCAAGCCAGTACCAAGGATGACCTCGAACAGGTCGGCGTACTGCTCGGCGTACTGCTCGGCGTTGTGCCGCGGGAAGCTCGCGGCCTCTTCCGGAGTCCAGCAGGTACGCTCGGCGGCGCGGGGCTTTGGCGGGACGGAGTGCTTGGCCGGGTTGTAGCGCAGCCGCCAGGAGGAGACGGCGCCGTTCAGCGCGTTGCGCAGCGTGGACGCGGCCGCGCCCGGCCTCCAGCTGGGCGGCGATCCACTCGTCAACGTGATGGGGACGAAGGTCGGGGTAACTCGCCCCCTTGGTTCGGCGGTTCTCGTACACCCCGCGCAGCTCACCGTCCAACACCGCCCGCATCTCCCGCAACGCCTCCGCACGGCTGGCGAAACACGCTCAAGGCGACACGCCGCCTGGAAGATCACGCGCTGGGGGTCAAGGGGTCGCAGGTTCAAATCCTGTCGTCCCGACAGTGATGTCGGAAGGCCGTTGGCCGGGAGTAATCCCAGGTCAGCGGCCTTTTTGTCGATGGCCCGACAGGTGGGGCGGGGCGCTGGGGCAGCCGGTCCGTGATCTTGCTGGGGGTCGGCCGGGGACCAGCGGGTCGGCGAAGCCGGGACCCGCCGCGGCTCACCCTGGTCCGGGGGCGCGCGCATGGGGGCTTTCGGATCTTGCCGCATCAGCGTGCACCGTTGGGGGTCCGGCGGGTGCGCCGCCGACGCAGGCCCCGGGCCGCCGGCGCGGTGACCAGCTCTCCTCGGGTTCGGCAGCTTTGCGTGGTTGATCGCGTTTGCCCCGGGCGAAGGGCAAGTGCGGCGCCGGTACCACTTGCGCGGCAGGGTGGCCATGTGCACTGGCAGTCGGCCGGCTTGGCGACTTGCCCGGTCGGCCTTGGGATCAGCGCTGTCGCCGGTCGGCCCCGGGCTTGCGGGCAACACCGGGCAGGTGCGTGCCGATTGCCGAGGCGCGCGCCGTCAGTTGCCCTCTCGGAGTCGGCGCGCCGAAGGCGTACGCCGACTCTCCGTCAGGAGTGGTGGCACGAGGTCGGCTGGGGGCGGATTGATGCTGACGTGGATCGAGGCCGTGGTTGCCGGGGCGGGCGGTGGACTGATCGCCGAAGCGGTCGTCACCTACGGACGTCTGCGCAGCTGGCAAGAGGCACGGCATGCGGCACGGGCGACCGAGGACCCGCTCCCGCCGCTCGGTAGGTTCGTCGATCCACTGGCAGACTCGCTCGCCGCACTCGTGCGCGTGGCGCTGGGAGGCGCGGCCGGGTGGCTGCTCCATACCGAGGTCACCGGCATCTACGCGGCGGTGACTGTGGGAGCCTCCGCCCCTGCACTATTGGCCCAGATCGGTCGGGCGACCACGCCGACCCAAGCTGTCCGCAGGCCCGGCGAAGCGGTGCCGGACGCGCCTGCGGCCCCAGCGGACCACGGAGGGGCGCCTCCCGTTCCGAGGGAGGCGTCGTGATGGCCGCAGACTCGGTCGCCCGGCGCTCCTGGCGCTCGTTCACCGGCGGCACGGTCGCCCACCGTCCCCTGGCAGGGGCCCGCGCCCGCGAGGGGTACACGCTGCGGCAGCGGCTCTGGGCCTCGTTCATCGGAGCGGACCTGCCCGCCGGACCGCTCGTCGCCGGACCGCTCGTCGCCGGGACGGTCTCCCCGGGGGAACCGGCTGGAAACCGGAATCCGGAGCCCGAGGCTGCGCGCGATCGGTCACGCTCCCGGCCGATTGCTCCGGGTTGGTTTTCTCTCCCGCAGCTTCCGCGGGCCGGCGGCCTGGCCGCTGCGGGAGGGGACACCCCGCTGGTGGAGGCCGCCTCCCCGGACGGCACCGCCCGGTTCCTCGTGCGCAGCCATGGGATCCCTCCTGAGTACAGCCTGGAACTCGTCGTGCACGGAGTCGAGGGCACCGTGCCACTGATGACGGTGGTCGAGTACTCGAGCCTGGCCGGTCCTGAGCAGGTGTTGCTCGTACCCGTGGTTCGGGGGCGTTTCGGACCTGCCGCCTCGTACGTCCGGCTCCCGGGCTTCGGCGGGGAGGGATGGAGGGCCTCCGTGACGGCTCCGGTGGGTCCGGACAGTACGTGGGACGGCGCGACGGTCGCACGGTCGGTCGGCGCAGCGCTCAATGATGCGACCCGTGACAGCTGGCGCCAGGTACGGGCGCTGATCACGGATGTCGGTCTTCGTCGCGTCATCGACCAGGAGCTGCGGTGACCGGGGCGGGGGGACCGGGGCAGCGCGCGAGTACCCGGGATCCAGCCCCCTCGGACGCTGTGGCGACGCGCCGAACCAGCGGGCGCCGGCGGGGGGCCCGGGTCGGCTCCACGGCTCGGAGCACGGTCGAGGGTGTGCTGGAGCGGGCATCCGGCCCGCAGGCCGCAGTCCGGGAGCTGCTCGGCGAGTCGGCGTTGTGGTGGAACTGCTGCAGCGAGGGGGTTCGGGAGGATCCGGTATGGCTCACCGGTCGTGGCTGCGAAGAACTGCACGCCTGGCTCGGGGCGACCGCATCGGACCAGGAGCACCCTGCTGTGATGCGAGCCGATCACCCCCTCCTCCTGGCCAGGGCGCTCGTCGCGGCCGAAGGCGGCGCCGAGGAGCACGACGTCGCACTCCTGCAACTGCTCAGGGCATGGGAGGGCGGCGGGCTGCTGTGCTCCGAGGTCGCTCCCGGACCCGCACGGCCGTCCGGCAAGGAACTCGCCGGACTCTCCCCCCGTCTCGCCGGCGGAATCGACGGCCTCCTGCAACGGAGCCAGCAGCTGCGCAATGCTGCGACTCCGGGCGGGCCGCCGTCCGCTGCCGAGGGACTTCTGGTGATCGCCGCGCTCATGATGGCGGGCATCGCACCGCGCAAGCGCGCTGTGGTCCGGGTCCCGGTGGTCTTCAGTCGCTCATCCGGACGGAGCGGAGAGGCCCTGTCCGCCGAGGGCGTCACCGGTGTTCTGGAACTGCGCGAGTTCCCTCCGGGACCGGCGGGACTGTATCCCGACCCTCGAACGATGGACGGGGTGCGCAGCCCGAACGGCCAGTTCGCCGCAGCGCTGGGCGACGCTTGGCGTCTGGCGGGTTCGCAACGCGAAGGCCGCTGCGTGGTGTGGCGGATCGTCCTGTCCGACGAACCCACGGCTCCGGACCGGATCGAGGGACCCTCGCTCGGTGTGGCCTTCGCACTCGGACTCCGGGCCCTGCTCCGGCACGGGCCGGGTGTGGGCCGGCTCCGCGACGTCTTCTACGGACTGCGCCCGCGCACCGCGCTCACCGGTGCCCTTGATGCGGACGGTCATGTGCTCAGGGTCGCCGGTTTGGACGCCAAGCTGCTCGCCGCGCGCCGCAAGGGCCTTCGCCTGGTGGTGCCTGAGGCGAACCGGCTCGAGGTCTTGGGCGCCGCTCCCCGTCCCGGTGATGTGAGGTTCGCTGCCACCCTGCGCGAAGCCGACCGGTACGCCCGGCAGTTCCGTACCGGTCGCATCGCCGTCTCGGCGCTCGTCCTCGCTGCCGTTACGGCCGGGGTGTTCGCCCTCCACCGGCGCGACCTGGCACAGGTAGGTCGGCAAAGCGCCCTGGTCAGCCAGGTCTCGGCCCGAGCGGATCAGCTCCGCGCCACTGACCCCTCGCTCGCGGCCAGGGTAGACATCGAGGCGTACCGCCTCAGCCCCACCGGGGATCACTACACGTGCTTGCTCGAAGACGCGAACAAGCCGCTGTCCACCGTTCTGAGCGACTTTCCCGGCAGCGTCCTTGCGGTGACGTTCAGCCCCGACGGCCGTACTCTCGCCGCCGTGGGCTCCGACGGAGCCAGGGGCGTCCTGGGCCTGTGGGACATGGCGAACCCCGCGCACCCCACGCTGTTCGGCGAGGCTGTCCGGGTCCGCAACGGGGTCAGCCAAGTCAGGTTCAGCCCTGACGGACGGACTCTCGCGACCGCCGGCGTCAACACCGTCGACACGGTGCAGTTGTGGGACGTGACGGACCGGGCGCGTCCCCACGGACTCGGCGAGCCCCTCGCCGGCACTCCGATGGGCCCGCTGCAGTTCAGCCCTGACGGACGCATCCTCGCCACCGGCAGCAGGAAGGTCGAGGACGAGCAGCTGTGGGACGTGACCGACCCCACGCACCCGGCGCCGCTGGGTCCGCCCCTCCGGCACACCTCGGCGGTGAACACGGTGGCGTTCAGCCCTGACAGTCGCACCCTCGCCACCTCCTCCGTGGAGTACGGGGTACGCCTGTGGAACGTCGCGGACCCCGCCCGTACTGTGCCGCTCGACAAGATCTGGACCAGTGCCGGCTCGCTGGCGTTCGGGCCGGACGGCCGCACGCTTGCCGCCTCCGATCACGGGAGCGTGCGCCTGCTGAACGTGGCCGATCCAGCCCACGTGGTCGCGGTGGGCAGAGCACTGACAGGCTCCGCCAGCGTTGGCTCCATGGCGTTCAGCCCGGACGGACACATCCTCGCCACCACCTTCGCGGACCACACCGTGGGGCTGTGGAACACCGCCGACCCCGCACGTTCCATGTCCCTCGCCCCGCCCCTGGCCGGCCACACCGCCGCCATCTACTCCGTGGCGTTCGGCCCCGACGGGCACACCGTTGCTACCGCATCCGAGGACCGCACCGTACGGCTGTGGCACCTGCCCACATCCCTGCTGACCGGCCACACCGACATCGTCACGGAAACGCTGTTCGGCGCAGGAGGGCGCCTTCTCGCCACCGCCTCCACCGACCTCACCGTACGGTTGTGGAACACCGCGGACCCGGCCGGCCCCACTCCTCTCGGCCGGATCCAGGACTCCGACAGCGCCATCACATCCATGGCCCTCAGCACCGACGGACGTGCTCTCGCCACCAGTGTCTACGGCGACAAGCGCGTGACCCTCTGGAATCTGGCAGAACCCGCCCGTCCCACCGTGGCCGCCCGGATCACGAACTTCTCCGCCGGCGTCAGCACGGTGGCGTTCAGCCCCGACGGACGCATTCTCGCCACCGCGACCTCCACCGGCATCAGCGGCGGCGACAACAGTGTGAGGCTGTGGGACGTGTCGGACCTGACCGGTGTCCGCCTGCGCGGCCGGCTGCCGACCGGCGCCGTGACTGTGAGCGGTACGATCGCGTTCAGCCCCGATGGACGTACCCTCGCCGTCTCCGGCCGCTACGTCAACGACACGACGCAGTTGTGGGACGTGACCGATCCGGACCGTCCGGCCCGATCCGGTCCGCCCCTCGACGGGGGTTCTGTCTCGCTGGCGTTCAGCCCGGACGGCCGGACCCTTGTCACCACCACCTCCACGGGCGTCACCGACGGTACGGTCCGGTTGTGGAACGTCTCCGACCATTCCCGCCCCGCCCTGCTCGGCCAACCGCTCAGCGGCTACACCAGCCCTGTCAGAGCAGTGGCCTTCAGCCCCGACGGGCATGTCCTCGCCACCGCCGGAACCAGTGTGCGCCTGTGGCGCGTCACCGACCCGGCCCACCCGACCGCGATCGGCCGACCCATGGCCATCGCCGCTGCGGAGCTCACCTCCCTGGCGTTCACCCCGGACGGCAGCACCCTCGCCACCGCCGGCTACGACCACACGGTGCGGCTGTCGGCGCTGGGAGCGGCCCAGTCCGTCCGGCAGATCTGCACGAGCACCAACACCCCGACGCGCCCGCAGTGGCAGCAGCATCTCCCCATGCTCCCCTACCACGACGCCTGCGGCTGACGGCGGATCCCGCAGGACAACGATCAGCTGCCCATCCCCTGGCAACATCGTCCCGGGCGCCGAGAACCACCACCGCCCCATCCAGGGAGCAATCGGGGAGATCTTTCGCCAGTCACATCCCCCAAGGCCGACCACTGGTGAAAGCCCTGGCCACCCATGGGTGAAACAGGCCCGTCGGCCCCGACCGAAGCGTCCCGGCCGAAGCTTGGTCCAGAAGGTTGGAGAGGGCCATTTCTTCGGTATGCGCGGTTCTGCGGGCTGAGCCGGTCCTGACCCCCGCTGTTCCTGCTCGCGGACAACCCCTCGGGACCCGGCCGGGCCCTGAGGGCCGGACGGGGTACAGGATCGGTACCACCCGCAGATGGGAAGCTCGGGCATGACATGGTGTGCGTGAAGCTATCAACCGCCACCATCCTTCAAGGAAGAGGTTCTGCATGAGCAGCAGCGACGTGGAGTCGTCCGAGAACCCCGAGAGCCCGGAGGCCGTGGAGGCTGCCGAGGTCCCCCCGCGCGCCGCCCAGGACGACGTAAAGGCCCGGTTCCTCGCCGCCCTGGAGCGCAAGCACGGCGTCAAGTCCGGTGGCGCGGCCGGCGGCCCGAATGGCGACTCGAAGATCCACGGTACCCACGGCGCGGCGGCCGGCAAGCGCAACTTCCGTCGCAAGAGCGGCGGTTGACAAGCCCGGTTCACGCCGGAGGTCGCCAGGTCCGGGGGGCCTGACCGGGCGGCCGTAGCTGTACGCGACAGGCAAGGGCGCCCCGCTGCACCCAGCAGGTACTGCAGGGTCTTCACCCGCTCGCCCGAGGCGCCGCTGCTCGGCACCGGCCGCACCGGGCCGGTCGGGTCCCCGCCGATCCGGGCGGCCACGTCGCGGCGCAAAGGCCGGCCGGGGGAGAGCGTCCGGGGCGTCCCAGGGACGGGAAGGCGGCTCTGCCCCGTCAGGGAACAGGGTTCGGGCCCTCGGCAGGCTGCGGGCCGAGCTCACGTGGAGCGGACGGCTCCGACGCCGGGGTGGGCGCCCCGGTAGGAGTCCGGCGGGTGAGCCAGGTCTGGCGCCGCATGGTGAGCAGGCCGACCAGGTCGAGGTTCTTCAGGGCGAGGTCGATGGCGAGCAGGGCAGGCACGTGCCAGCCCGGCAGGGCCCGGCGGCGGACGAACGTCCGTGCCGCGCGGGCGCGGTGCTGGACGGACCACCCTGCGGCGATCGCCGGTACGAGCACGTGCCCGTTGGCGGCCAGCACGACGAGGTAGATCTCGCACAGCCAGAACCCGCTGCGGGCGACGACGTCGGCGAGGGTGCCGAAGGCCAGGTAGGGGTGGAGCCAGACCCGGCCCGTGACCAGGGCGGTGAGTCTCACCCGCCAGAAGTTGCGGGCGTTCCTCAGTCGCTGGCCGAGGAATTCCCGGCCGGTTCCCGGATACCGGGACCGCACCGCGGCGCTGCTCTGGAAGACGGTGCGGTAGCCGGCGCGCAGCGTCAGCTCGGTGAGCCGGGTGTCGTCCCCGACGACGCACCGGCGGCCGAGGAAGGTCTCGTCGACGAAGGCGTCGGCGGCCTCCACGAGGACGGATCGCCGGTAGACCGCGGTGCGTCCGATGAGGCACATCTGGGCCCGGCCGGCGACCGTGAACGCGGGGAGCCGGCCCTCCCCCTTGAAGCGTTCCCCCGCGAACTCCCAGATGCTGTGCGGGTCGAGGGCGCTCTGGGAGGTCGCCACGCCGCCCACCTCGGGGTCGGTGAACGGGGCGCGGACCGCGGCGGCCACGCCGGGCTCCCAGACGACGTCGGAATCGACCAGGGCGACCAGCTCGGCGGACACGGCCTGCCACCCCTGCCGCAGCGCCTCGCGCTTGTCCGCCCGGTCGGTGGTCAGGACGCGGACGGGATAGTGGCGTGCCACGTCGAGGCAGGCGAGGTCGTCCTGGTGGACGACGCAGACGATCTCGGACACGTCCTCGGCCAGCCAGGATTCCAGCGCCCGCCGGAAGAGCTGCGGATCCTCGCGGTAGACGGGCGAGACGACGGCGAGCGGCAGCCGGCACGAGGCCGTGACAGGCCGGTAGCGGCGACCCACCCGCCGGTGGACCAGGTGCACGGCCCGCACGAAGCCGGCGAGGGCGACGAACGGCACGGCGGCCAGGAGGTGCGGTACGAGCGATGGCACAGAACGGTCCTCCGGCGCCCCGGCCGTGAAGACGGCCGGCCGTGATCGGTCGGCCGTGGTCGGTCGGCCTGTTCCGCCGTCAACGCTGCCCGTTCCCGGCGGAGTTCAACGCACCTCCGGTCCGCATGGCCGGATCTCGTGGCCGGAACGGCCAGTAACTGTCGAACAACCGAGAGTCATGGGTCGGCGGCCGAACTCTCTGCCATGCTGGCGGCCATGGTCGGCATCTCATCCTCGCCCGGGCCGGAAGCGGACGGTGTTCCCGGGCCACGGGAACCGCGAGCGGCAGCCCGTGTCGTGCTTCACGCCATCAACGGCATCGGAGCCGGTCACCTGGCCCGCCAGACCGCGCTGGCCCGCCATCTGCGGGCGGGGCGGACCGGGTTGGATCCGGTCGTCCTCGGTTCCGGCCCCGCCGTGGACGAGGTCTGCGGCGAAGTGCCGGTGATCGAGCTGCCGTCGATGGGGCGGGCGGGGCGGTACCGCGGCGAACGGGCCCATCCCGACATGCTGGCCGCCATCACGGCGATGACGCACGCGGCACTGGCGGGCCTGCGACCCCGGGTGGTCGTGCACGACACCCTGGTGTGGCCGACGGTCGAACGGGCGGCGGCGCTGCTCGGCGCCCGCCAGGCGATCTGTCTGCGACCGCGCCGGGACCTCGCCGACTACCTGGCCCGACCGGACTGCCCGCTGCCGCGGATGGACCTCGTCTTCGTCCCCGACGACCCGGCCGCGCACCCGGAGTTCGGGGAGCGGCTCGAAGCGGCCGGGATCGACGCGATCTGGACGGGACCGGTCTTCCGGACCGCGGCGGCCGATCCGGCGGAGACCCGGGAGAAGCTGGGCGTCTCCGCCGAGGAGCGGATGGTGGTGGTGATGTCCGGCGGGGGACGCGGCAACGGGGCCGAGGCGCGCGAGCACTTCGACCTCGCTCTGGCCGCGCTGTCCCGGGTCACCGAACCGGGGCTGTCGGTCATGCTGGTGCTGGGCCCGATGTTCCGCCCCTGGGTGAAGATCCCCGCGGAATTCCCCCATCGCCTCACCGTGCTGCGCGGAGCGCGGAACCTGCCGGACATCCTGTCCGCGGCGGACGTGGTGATCTGCCGCGGCGGCTACGGCTCGTTGCACGAGGCCACCGCGGGAGGCGCCAGGGTCCTCGCCAATCCCGCCCAACGGAACTTCGACGACCAGCGGGGCCGGATCGAGCAGTTCGCCGCCCACCACGCCTGCGAGCTGGTGCGGAGCGCCGCGCCGGAGGACCTGGCGGAGCAGATCGGCCGGGCGCTCAAGGCCGGCCCGGTCCGGGACCTGCCGACCCGCCCCCGCACCGAGTCGCTCGACCGGGTGGGGGAGCGTCTGGCGCACCTGGCACACCAGGACGGGGCCGTTCCCCGGGGCCTGGCCGAACAGTTCATGTACCGCTGAGCCGTGGGCCGTGGGCCGTGGGCCGCGGGACGCGTCGGGAGGCACGATGGCGGAATCCACGGGAAGGCTCTCCTACTGCACGACGTGCAAGAACCGTCTCTGGCAGCTCCGCGACACCCTCCCCGACAATCTGCGGCGCGTCAGCGAGGACGGGAACAGCGAGATCGTCCTCGTCAACTACCACTCGGACGACGAACTCGACTCCTGGGTGCGTCAGTTCCGGTCCCATATCGACAACGGCACACTGCGCTACCTCCATCAGCGCACCGAGCCCCACTTCCACGCCTCGAAAGCCAAGAACCTCGCCCACCTCGCCGCCACCGGCACCCACCTGATCAACCTCGACGCCGACAACTACATCGGCGACACCCTCCCCGCCTGGCGCACCCACTGGACGGCGGACCCGGACCTGCTGATCTGGGGCTTCAGCCCCAACCCGGACGGCAGACCGGACGGCGGCAACGGGTCGTACGGCCGCATCGGACTGCCCCGCGCGCATTTCGACGCGCTCGGCGGGTACGACGAGCGGCTGCTTCCGATGGGCTGCCAGGACCTCGACCTGATGGACCGGGCCAAGGCCCGCGGCCTGCGCGTCCTCCGAGCGCCCCAGCAGGCTCCGTTCGCCATCCGCAACACGGACGCCGACAAGGTCCGGCACACCGGAAGTCCGCTGAGCTGGCACGACATGTGGCAGCAGAACCTCCGCCGGACCGAGGAGAACCTGCGCTCCGGCCGACTCACGGTGAACCACGACCGCACGCCCGCCGAGGTCCTGCTCAACTTCACCCGGTGGGTGGAAGTCTGACCCGGTTGCCTGGGCACGGGGTCGCCTGGTGCCCGGTGGTCAGGGGGTGGCGAGCTCGGGGTGGGGCGCTTCCAGGGCGCTCCGGCAGACGGGGTGGGTGCGGGCGCCGTAGGAGCGGGCGGCGACGACGAGACCGAGGCCCAGGCCGCCGAACGCCAGGCCGCCGAACTCGACCATCCACGTCGTCTGCGCGGTGGTGAACGGCCCGACCGGCTTGACGGGGGGCAGCACGCCGACGGCGATGAGCGGGGCCATGACGCTGAGGACGGCTCCGTACAGCGCCAGGGGGAGGCCGGTCAGCCAGGCCGGGACCAGCGGCAGCAGGCGCGGGACGCGTCGTCCGGACAGGAACGGCGTCCAGCGGGGGAAGACCTGTCCCCAGACGTACAGCAGGCCCAGCAGCAGGAAGATCCCGACCAGGGCGGCCAGCACGGTGATGTCGATCCCCACCGCCGCGGCGGCCTTCGCCGGTCCCGAGGCGCCGGGGCCGATCGCCTCCCGCCACTCCTCGGCGGAGACGCCGAGGACGTTGCCGCCCAGGGTCCAGACGGTCTTGACCCCCGCCCACGGCAGGAGTCCGCACATGAGCAGGTACACCGCGCCCCGGGTCCGCCGCGGGGCGCGGGACGCGGCCGGGTGGACGAGCGGGCCGTCGTCGGCGCCGGTGTGCGGCCTCGCGCACCGGGGGCATTCGCCGCGCAGCCGTCGGCGGTACGACAGGCCGACGAGCAGCAGCAGCACGGCCCCGGCGGTGTTCAGCAGCACCTGGGCCAGGCCGGTGGCGCTCTCGACCCCGGAGAGCGTCACCAGCGTCACGAAGTAGAGCGGCAGACCGCTCATGCCCACGGCGAACAGCGGGAGCGCCACCATCAGCGCCGCCGCCACCGCGACCCGGCCGGGCCCGGCCGGCGGCCGGGTGCCGGCCAGGCAGGCGGCGCCGGCCAGGAGGGCGAGGGCCGCCAGGGAGAGCTGGACCCCCGGCGCGTACGCGGAGTGCTCCTTCCACTGCACGGTGGTGCGGGTCGCCGCCCAGGTGATCTCGACGGCGGCGTACAACGCGCCCCACAGCGCGGCGGCCGTGGGTGCCCAGGCGGGCCAGCGGCGCCTCCACAGCATCCGCTCCGGGCTCGCGGTCCCCGGCCGGGGAGCGAGGCCGGCCTTCGGACTCGTAGGAACAGCCACCGTGACCTCCGTACCTCCGGAACGCGCATGCAGGTCAAGACTCCCCGCCGGCCGGGGCCGGTCGCATCCGTCGATCGGAGCACCTGCCTCCCCCGGGCGGGGGAGGCAGGTGTGCCTGGCCGGGGTGAGCGGCATCGGGGTGAAACCCGGGACCGGACCGGCCGCCGCGCGCCGCCCGGCAGGGGGGCGACCGGTGAGGGGCCCGGACGGGTGCAATTCGGCGTGGACCCAGGGAGCGTCCGTCAGGATCGGGCCGCCGCCACGTTGCATGAGCCTGCGCCTCGCCCCCGGGGCGTACCGGCGCTCCTCCCCCCAGAGCCGTCGGCCTCGACGAACGACGGGGACCACATGGCACACCGAAACTCCCCCAGGTCCACCGGGCACCGGGCCCTGCTCCGCGGGCTCGCCGGCGGCGTGCTCGGAGCTCTCGTGGCGGCGACCGCGATCGCGCCCGGGCACGCCGCCGCACCGACCGCACCGACCGCACCGACCGCACTGCCGTCCGGCACCCAGTTCACCCCGCTCACCGCAGCGGTGCTGACCGAGCCCGCGCCGTTCGACGCCACGGACGGCAAGGTGCACCTCTCGTACGAGCTGCTCACCACCAGCGCTCTGCCCAGCAGTGCCCGGGTGCGACTCGACCGGGTGGACGTCCAGGACGCGAACACCCACCAGGTCGTCGGCTCGCTGGGCGGACCGGTGCTGGGCGCGGCCGCCAACCCGGTGGGCGACCCCCTGCCGGGGGCGGACGCGTACACGCCGCCGCCACCGCCGCCGACGGAGACCGTCATCCAGGGTTCCCAGCAGTGGATCATCTGGATCGACCTGGCCCTCGACCACGGGCAGCCCGTGCCCGAGGTCCTCGAACACCACCTGGTGGGCGCGGTCCTGACCCCGTCCGGCACCTCGCCGTTCGAGGAGACGGTGCAGTCCACCCCGACCGCCCGCACAGCTCCGCCCGACCTGAGCCCGCCGGTCCTCCCCGGGAGCTGGTACGTCAGTGAGTCGTGCTGCGGCAACACCCACCACCGGCGCGGCTTCGCGCCGATCAACGGCCGCTTCTACGTGCCGCAGCGCTTCGCGATCGACTGGTACCGGGTCGGGGAGCAGGGACAGACCTGGGAGGGCGACCCCACCCGGCTCACCGACTACCTGAGCTACCGCCAGCCGGTCGTGGCATCGACCGGCGGCCGGGTGGTGGAGGTCCAGGACGGTCTCCCGGACAATCCGCCGCCCGTGTCACCCCCCGTTCCGCCGATCGCGGACACCGTGGGCAACCACGTCACGCTGGAGGTCGCACCCGGCCGGTACCTCCTCTACGGCCACCTGCACCCCGGGTCGCTGAACGTCCGGGAGGGGGACTGCGTCGAACCTGGCCAGACCCTCGGGCTGATCGGCAACAGCGGCAATTCCACCACCCCTCATCTGCACTTCCAGGTGCTGACGACGGCCGAGTTCTTCCCGACCGACAGCCCTCCCTTCACCTTCCGGGAGTTCCGGGTCGCCGGACACGTCGAGCCCCGGCTCTGGGACGACAATCTCGGCCTGCAGCCGACCGGCGTCCTGCCGATCCAGCCCTCGCCGTACGACGGCGAGCACCGGTCGGAGTACCCGCTGGACCGCGAGGTGATCGACTTCTGACCGCCCGGGTCGGCGGCCCGGGGTCCGCTCCCACGGGGCCGCCGGACCCCGGGCGGTTCAGCGTCGGCCCAGCACCTCGGCGAGGCGGCTCGCCCCGTCCTCGCCGTGGCCGAGGGCGATGGTCCGGCGGACCAGCCCCTCGGCCGCACGCATCACCCCGGACTCGATGCCGTGCGACTCCGCGGTGTGCACGACGTGGGCCATGGTGGAGACTGCCGAGGTGAGCGGGTTGATCGCGCCCGAGTAGCTGCCGCTGTCGAAGTCCTCGGCGAACTCCGCGAACAGCGGGGGCAGGATCGCACCGATCCCCTGGGCCAGCGGCGCCAGCTCCCGCCCGCTGATCCCCTCCGCCTTGGCCAGCGCCAGCGCGTGCACGTATCCGGCCATCGCGGTCCAGAAGATGTCCAGGAGCGCGAGGTCGAAGCCGGCCGCCCGGCCGATCTCCTCGCCGAGGTGGGTGTGGGTACCGCCGAGCGCCGCCAGCAGCGGTGCGGACCGCTCGTAGAGGTCGGCCGGCCCGCTGTGGATGAAGACCGCTTCCGGCGTGCCGATGCTCGGGGCCGGCGTCATGATGGCGCCGTCCAGGTACTCGACGCCGTGCTCCGCCGCCCAGGCGGCCGTGGACCGGGCCCGGTCCGGCGAGTCGGCGGTCAGGTTGACCACCGTCCGGCCCTTGAGCGCGGCCGCGACGTCCTCGCGGTGCAGCACGGCGTCCGAGGCGTCGTAGTTCACCACGCAGACGACCGTCAGCTCGCTTGCCGCCACGGCCTCCGCCGCGGTGGCCGCGCTCACCGCGCCCCGGGCGACCAGCGCGGCGTCCCGGCCCGGGGTGCGGTTCCAGACCGTGGTGCGGACACCGGCGTCCGTGAAGGCGCCGGCCAGGGCGCGCCCCATCGGCCCGAGACCGAGCACGGTGACGGTGGGCCGGGTGTGGTTGGTGGGCATACTTCATCTCCTGTAGACATGGTGGTGGACAACGACGACCCCGGGGGGAAGAGATGACGCGCAGTCAGGCCGTGAACCCGAACGTGTGCGGGGTGACCGCCGTGATCTCCGTGATCGACGGCAAGTGGAAGACGTCCCTGCTCTGGCTGCTGGAGGCCGGTCCGCAGCGCCCCGCCGCAATCCGCCGACGCCTTCCCGGGCTCAGCGAGAAGGTCCTCACCCAGGCCCTGCGCGAGATGGAGTCCGACGGCCTGGTGCACCGCGAGGTGCACGACGTCCTTCCGCTGAAGACGGTCTACTCGCTGACCGACTTCGGCCACCGGCTCTCCGACGCCCTCGGCCCGGTTTCCGACCTGGGCCACGAGCGCCTCGACCGCATGGCGGCCGAGCGGGCCGAGCGGGCCGAGCAGGTCGGACAGGCCGGACAGGTCGAACCGGTGGCCTCCTGACCCGCTGCCATCTCCTTTCGTTCTTCTGGGTGCCAGTCTCGTCGCGCCGCACGCCGCTGCCCAGTACGCACTAAAAGGTGGCTACTGGGCTGGCCGGGAAAGGCCGGTCGATGTGCGTGCGAACTACCTGGTGCTGTACAACACCGAGGAGCAGTGGGCCGGTTGGCGCGCCGTGATCACCGACCAGGAACGAGGGACCGTGAACGTCGACTCCGAACCCGTCCCGGCGGTTGCCGCTGCCCGGCCGGTCAGCGTATGGCGGCAGCGCAACTTCCGGGCCATGTGGTCGGCGCACACCGTCAGCCAGTTCGGCACTCAGATCACGTTCTTCGTCATCCCCGTGCTCGCGCTGACGACCCTTTCGGCATCGACGGGCCAACTCGGCCTCATATCGGCGCTGGAGACCGTACCGTTCCTGCTGTTCGGGCTCCCGGCGGGTGCGTTGCTCGACCGGTGGGACCGCAGGCGGGTGATGGTGGCGGCCGACATCGGGCGGGCCGCGGCCATCGCGCTGCTGCCGATCGGCCACCTCGCCGGGCTGTTGAGCGTTCCGCTGCTCTGTGCGGTCGGGTTCGCCATCGGGCTGTGCACGGTGTTCTTCGACATCGCGGATCAGGCCTTCCTGCCGACCGTCGTGTCCAGGGAGCAGACCCCGGACGGCAACAGCAGGCTGGAGTTCTCCCGCTCGGCCGCCGAACTGGCCGGTCCGAGCCTCGGCGGCCTGCTCCTGCAGTCGGTCGCCGCGCCGCTGATCCTGGTGGTCAACGCGGTGAGCTACCTGGTGTCCGCGCTCCTGCTGGGCCTCGTCCGGGTGCCTCGCGCCGAGGCGGCGGCGCCTCGGGCGAGGACCGGGATGCGTACGCAGATCGCCGAGGGGCTGCGGTTCGTCTTCCGCCACCGGACGCTGCGGTCGCTGGCGCTCGCGACCGGGACGAGCAATCTGGTGGGACTGGGCGGTGCGCTGGGGGTCGTGCTGACCGCCTTCGCCCTGCGTGACCTCGGGCTCTCGCCGGGAGAGCTCGGCCTCGCCCTGACCGTGGGCAACTGCGGTGCGCTGCTGGGTGCCGTGATCAGCGGTCGGCTCGTCGAACTCGCCGGCCTCGGCAGGGTCCTGATCGCGGCCAAGTCGATGTCGGGCATCGCCGTCGTCGTCCTGGCGACGGCGGCGCCGACCCGTGCGGTCCCCACCCTGATCGTGGCGACCGGCATCATGGCGTGCGGCATCACGGTCTACAACATCGCCCAGGTCAGCCTCCGCCAGGCCGTCACGCCCACCGGCATGCTGGCCCGGATGAACGCCTCCGTCCGGTTCGCCGTCTGGGGCACGCTCCCGGTCGGCGCGCTGGCCGGAGGCTACCTCGCCTCCGTCATCGGTACCCGGCCCACCTTGTGGCTGATCGCCGGAATCGGCCTGCTCTCGTGCCTGCCACTGATGTTCACCAGGGACGTGCGGGCGTTGCGCGGCTTTCCCTCGCAGTTGCCGTAACGGCGGACGGTACCCGTTCTCCGGACAGGCCGCACAGTTCTCGTTCGTCAAGCAGAAGGAATTCACTCGGGGGGAGCCGACACGACGCGTCGCCGCCCCGGTCGCCGGTCAGGTCACCGTGGCCGGGGCGCCACGGCGACGGAGCCGTGCGCACCGAGGGCGGCCAGCCTGCGGGCGACCCCGTCCGCGAGCAGCAGCAAGGCGGCGGTCACCAGCGCGGCCATGTGTTCGTAACCCGCCAACTCCGGGTCCACCGCCGTGATCGCGGTCGTCAGCAGCACCACGCCCAGCGCGGTCCGGCGCGCCCCGAACCGCCAGGCGACCAGCAGGCCCAGCCCGATCACGGCCACCGACGGCCCGGTGTCCCGGACCTGGGCGAATTCGGCGGGCAGGTGGAGCAGGTGGCCGGGCGGCTGGGACACCCCGAAGCGCGCGTAGCAGGTGCTCACCAGCGAGCAGGTGTATCCGATGGCGAGCGTGCGCCACGGGCCGAGGGTCAGCTCGGCGGTCCCGAAGGCGAGGACCACCAGTAACACGGCGGTCCAGCAGGGCAGGCCGATGGCCGGTACGAATATCGAGACCGGGAGGCGCAGCAGCGCGACCTCCCACGGGTCGGTGGCCCGGACCACGCCTGCCCGGGAGACGAAGGCCGCCCCGTTCGGGAACTCGTCGATCGCCGCGAACAGCAGCACCAGGCAGCTGGAGACCAGGGTGAGGGTCAGTGCGGCGGCGCCCCTGGCCCGCAGTCGGGCGTGCGCCCGGCGGTAGAGCAGGCCCCACTCGCTCTCGGCCGCGCGCCGGATATCGGGATTGTTCACGACGGTCCTCCAGTCCCGATCAGGAGTCGATGGTGGCCGCACGCCGGACCGCGGCACCGGCGAGCGGCCGGCCTTCGGAGCCCGAGGTGCACGGCCGCAGCAGGGCGAAATAGGCCAGGGCCGGTCCGGACTGCCGGATGACGTGCAGGCCGACGGCGTTGGCGTGCCGGGCCAGGGTCGCCGGGCGGATCTGGTGGCGGTCGAAGAACTCGCCGACGACCAGGCGACCGGTCGGCTTGAGGACCCGGCGCAGCTCGCTCAGGGCGGCGGGGACGTCCGGGATCTCGCCCAGCGCGGTGACCAGGTAGGCGGCGTCGAACGTGGCGTTCTCGAAGGGGAGTTCGCGCGCGTCGGCCAGGGTGGGGACGATGGTGTCGAGGCCGGATCCGGCGGCCCGGCGCATCACGTGGTCGAGCATCTCCTGCTGGATGTCGACGATGTCCAGCCGGCCCTCGGCACCGAGCCGGGGCGCCACCTGGAGCGACTGGAGCCCGGTGCCGGGGCCGATCTCCAGCATCCGCTCGCCCGGCAGCGGCTGGAGCTGCTCGGCCAGCCGCTCCGAGGACAGGAACGGCAGTGGGAGGTCGAGCAGTCGGTGCTGCGCGTAGGGGTACGGCGCGGAGTCGGTCACCCACCAGGCGGTGGCCGCGGCCGCGGCCGAGGCGCCCGCAAGGGCCCAGATGCCGGCCTTGCCGAACGGGGCGCGCAGGGGTGAGGGGGCGTGGCGCATGGTTCTTCTCCAACGTTGGTCGTCGGCGTGGGACGGTGGTGCCCGCTCAGTGGATGTGGATGCCGCCGTTGGTGGCGGCCACGGCGAGGGAGGCCGACGCGTCGTCGCCGGTCGTCCTGGTGCACGGTCGGGCGGTGCGGTTCGAGGTACTGATCGTTCCGCTCCTCGTTCTCGGGAAGGCCGGTGGCCTTCACGGGGATTCGCGGTGGCGCTGCGGGGCGACGCACCCGCACCGCCCCGCACCGACCATCTGCCCTCCAGCCAACAGCAGTTCGGCCGGGCCGGACACGTGGTCAGCCCACCGAACCGGGTATGGATAACCCCCAAGTCAGTCCGAGCCCTTGTTGTCCGAGCCGTTGTTGTCGGGCGGGGCGATGCCGGTGGCCTCGGCCGGGGCGGCAGCGGACTGCGGCCTCCTCGACCGCTGCCCGGAGCCGGGCCGGCTGCCCGGGTGGCTGACCGAACGGGTCGGCCTACTGCCTGGAGATCCCGGCCGAGCAGATCAAGCCCGACGTCGAGCCGACCCCGGCCTGGGACCGCCCCGGAACCGACTCACTCGTCGCCCTGCTGATCGAGAGGACGGCCGAGGCCGCCTGGCCGCGGGAGACCGCAGAGAGGAGAGCCGGCGGTGCGTGCCGCCATGCCCCCGGCATGCTCGCCCGGTCGTCGACGGCGCACCGGTCGGCGCGAAGATCGTGCTGGGCGGCGTCTGCCTGCGCACCGGAACGGCCGACCCAGGGGTGGTGGCCGGCAAGAAGCTGGACATCCCCGGGTCGTTCGGCGGCAGCCCGGGTGAGTACCGTCGTTCGCGGCACGGGCGTGCTCAGTGGACCGTGATGCCGCCGCGCGTGGTCTTCACCACGACGCTGTGCGGCGCGTCCGTGGCGGTGTTCGGCAGCGAGACGCTCGGCGACGACTGGGAGCTCTGTGCGTCGACGTGGTAGGTGGCGTCGCGGGGCATCCTGAGGTCGACCCTGCCGTAGCCCGTGGTGACCTTCAGGGAGGCGGGTGCCGCCGTGAAGGAGGCGCTGACCGCGCCGTCGGTGGTGATCACCTCGGCGTTCGGGGCGCTGCTGTCGGCGAGGGTCACCGTGCCGTAGGTGCTCCGCACGGTCAGCGGGCCGGACGACTGGTCCACCTCGACCCCACCCAGCCCGGTGGTCAGATCCAGCCGGCCGGTCAGGCCCTGCGCCCGGATCCCGGCGTCCCCGGTGCTCACCTGCGCGGCCAGGCCGGCCGGCAGCGTGATCTGCAGGTGCTCCGAACAGTCGTTGGAGCAGCCGGCGGTGACCGTGACGTCCGACCCGGACCGGGTGACGGAGACCTGTGGGACACGGCCCGTGTAGCTGCCGCTCATGGCCACCGTGACCTGCGAGGAGCTGTCCTGACTCAGCGTCACGCGAAGTCCGTCGGCCCGGACCGTCACCTGGCTGGCGCCGGCCGCGTCCTGCTGCCAGTTGCCGCTGTACGGGTGGTGCGCCGGAAGCAGGGCGACCAGAATCCAACTGGCCACGGCGACGACCGTGACGAGGAGGGTCAGCCCTATGAGGAGGAGTCCGCGGCCCTTCTTCGATGTGGTACTGATCTCAAGCTCCCAGATAGCGCAGAACGGCGAGTACGCGGCGGTGGTCTCCCACCTCCTGCTGCAGATCGAACTTCACGAAGATGCTGCGGATGTACTTCTCCACCGCCGCCGTGCCGATCACCAGATCGGCCGCGATCCCGGCGTTGGAACGGCCCTCCGCCATGGCGGTGAGGACCTCCCGTTCGCGCGGCGTCAGGGTGGACAGCGGATCCCGTTGCCGGCTGCCGGCCAGCAGCTGCTTGACCACCTCCGGGTCGAGGACCGTCTCGCCCGCGGCGACCCGGCGCAGCGCGTCCACGAACTCCTCGGCGTCCGACACCCGGTCCTTGAGCAGGTAACCGACCCCGTTGTCATTGGTGTTGACCAGGTCGATGGCGTAGCGCTCCTCGACGTAGTTGGAGAGCACCAGGACGCCGGTCTCCGGCCAGCGGGCGCGTACCGCCAGTGCGGCGTGCAGGCCCTCGTCCAGGAAAGTGGGCGGCATCCGGACGTCCGTCACACAGACGTCCGGCCGGTGTTCGGCCACCGCGCGCAGGAGTTGCTCCCCGTCGCCGACCGCGGCGACCACCTCGATCCCCTGTTCGCTGAGCAGCAGTTCGATGCCCTGGCGCAGCAGCGCGGAGTCCTCGGCCAGCACTACCCGCATGGCAGTTCCACCTCGATCACGGTCGGTCCACCCACCGGACTGCTCAGCCGGAACCGCCCGTCCACCCCGGACACCCGGTCCGCCAGACCGGTCAGACCCGTGCCGGCCGCGAGGTCGGCTCCGCCACGCCCGTCATCGCCAACCTTAACGTCCAATCGGGCGCCCTCCCGCCGGATCTCCACCCAAGCGCGGGTCGCATGAGCATGTTTGGCCACATTGGTGAGCGCCTCGGTCACCGTGAAGTAGGCGACCGCCTCGATGGAGGAGGGCGGGCGCGGCTCCACCAGGACGTCGAGGCGCACCGGCACCGGGGCCAGCGCGGCGACGGCGGAGAGCGACCCCTCCAGGCCGCGGTCGGTCAGCACCGGCGGGTGCAGGCCGCGGGCCAGGTTGCGCAACTCGGCGATGGCGCTGAGGGTTTCCCGCCGGGCGTCCTCGACCATCCTGTTGGTCTCGTGGTCACCGGACTTCTTCAACCGCGAGCTGGCCCGGCCAAGGGTGATCGACATCGCCACCAGCCGTTGCTGGGCACCGTCGTGCAGGTCCCGCTCGATCCGTTTGCGCTCCGCCTCGGCGGCGTCCACCACCCGGGCCCGACTTTCCGTCAGATCGTTGACCCGCTGCTCCAGGTCCGGGCCGCGGGGCCGGGAAAGCAGTGCGACGGCCAGCGCGGTGTCCAGTGCCAGCAGGAGTTTGACGAGCAGTGGGGAGAGGACCGTGCCGACCAGCAGTGCCACCGCCGCGACCAGCAGCGCCCGGGGCAGGGAGTCCACCACGAACGGCCCGAGCTGGGCCTCCCCGCCGGGCACCAGCCGGTAGTAGGCCGGAAGCAGTACCAGGGTCAGCGGCACGGCCCAGATCAGCGCCACCCCGACCACGGTCACCGCCGCCACCGGCATCAGCAGTACGAAGTAGCCGATCAGCCGCCAGGTGCAGAGGTTGTGGACGAGCGACTGCAGCGACTTGGCCAACCGCCACGAACAGACCGGCGTCGGCAGCTCGTCGAGCTCCAGCCCGCAGGTCACGGCGAACCGGGCGCGCTCGACGGCGGCCAGCCGGAACAGCGCCCACCCCGCCGCCACCGTGAGCGGCAGGCCCACCAGGCCGGCCGGCGCCAGGCAGACGGCGACGACCAGCACGACCAGCACGACCAGTCCCGCCAGCGCCACCAGACCGTCGAGTACCAGGTGTATCGACGCCCGCCACAGCACGGGGGAGGCCAGCGCGCGCAGCGGATTGCCCGGCACTACCTCGCGAGGTGGCCGGGCATCCGTCCGGGCTCTGCCGATGGCACGGCCGGCGATGTTCTCGGTCAACTGCTTCAGACCCGCTCTCGTGGGCAGTGCGGGCGGCGACCAGGTCACCGTCCGCGCCTCGATTCGACAAGGGGACGGTACCCAACCCGACCACCCGTCGGCAGCGAGGCAAGCCAGCCGGCGGGGGTAGGGTTTACCCCCCGTCCGGCCGGTGGGTTCACGTTGTCGACTCGGCGCCGCCCGGTGCGACATCGTGGGGACATGACCGATCGACACTCGAGCGCCGCCGGCCGCCCCTGCCCGGCCGGCAGGACCGACGACATCGAGCAGTTCCTCGTGCACTACGGGGACACCATAGACGACCGGGTCGCCGAGATCGTCGCCGAGATCGTCGAAGAGGCCGTCGGCGAGCAGCTGAGGCGGTACCGGCGAGACGTCGCGCTGCCGGTCACCGTCGCGCTGCTGGCGGCCGCGGCCGTCTCGGTGCCGCTCATGTGGTGGAGCCTGTGGACAGTCCCCCTGGTGTGGGCGGCCACCGCCGTCATCTGCGTATCGCTGTCACGGACCGCCCGGATCCCGCGCCGCCAGTGACGGGCCGCGGGCGTCCGGGCTTCGGCCGACCCTCCGTGCGTACCCCTGACGCACGGCGGGTCGGCCGTGGCCGAACTCCAGGCCGCCACCCGTGGTGTCGAGGACGGTGCTCCGGCCGCGGGCGCGGCCCGATGTCGGCCCAAGGGCGCTCTCAGCGCCCGGTGTGCGCACGCCAGGTGTCGTGCAGCCGGGCGAGGTGCTGGAAGCCGTCCACGACCTGGTCGGTCGCCACGCCGAAGTCCACCAGGCACGCGACTTCGTCCACGCCGGCGTCGGCGAGCTGCTTGAGCATCGCCATGCACTCCTCGACGGTCCCGAACATGCCGCTGGTCTCGAAGTACCGGTCGAAGGCCTGGGACACCAGGAAACGGCGGTCCTCCTCGCTCACCTTCTTCATCTCCCGCATCATCGCGGCACCGTCGGCTCCCGCGGCCTCGGCAGCCTTGACCAGCAGGTCGAAGGAACTGGCGAGATAGCGGGAGAACGGCTCGCGCACGGTCTCCCGTACGGCCTCGCGGTCAGTGCCCACGAAGGTGTGCAGCATCAGCGACACGTGGGCGCGCCCCACGTCGCCCTGGTGCTCCTGGTATGCCGCCCGGTACTCGGCGATCCGCTTCGCCAGCGTCCCGATCTCCTGGCCCAGCAGGTGGGTGAGGACGCCCATGCCGTGCTGTCCGGCCAGTTCGAAGGTCGCCGGGGAGCCTCCGGTGGTCAGCCACATCGGCAGCTCGGGCTGGACCGGCGGCGGGAACACCTTCAGCGACACCGACTCGCCCGCGCCGTCGACGAGTTCGATCGACTCACGCCGCCACAGTCGGCGAATCGTGTCGATCGTGTCCATCAGCGCGCTCTTGCGGGTCTCGTAGTTCTCCGGGCGCAGCGCGAAGTCGGCGGCATGCCACCCCGAGGCGATCGCCACCCCCGCCCGCCCGTTGGAGAGGTTGTCGACGACCGACCACTCCTCGGCGATCCGCATCGGGTGGTGCAGCGGTGCCACCACGCTGCCGGCCCGCACGGCCACCCGCTTGGTCACCGCGGCGACCGCGGCGCCCGTGACCGCGGGATTGGGGTAGAGCCCGCCGAAGGCGTGGAAGTGGCGCTCCGGGGTCCACACCGCGGTGAAGCCGTTGTCGTCGGCGAAGCGCGCGCCCTCCAGCAGCAGCCGGTAGCAGTCCTGCTGCTCGGTGTCGTTGTTGGCGAAGTAGAAGAGGCTGAAGTCCATCCGCGTCTCCGGATCGTGTGCACGTGGTGTGTGGTTGGGTGAAGGAGGACGCCGGGTCGCCGCGCCTGACCACCCGGCGGGCCGGATCCCGCCGATCGTGGGAATCCAACCGAAGGCAACCAGCAGACGGGTGGCTTCAGAAGCCGACAGTGCGGCCCATGAGCAGGATCAGTGCCGAGCGGTACCGCTGGGCGTACTGCAGGACTCTGCGCACGGTGCCTGCTCGGACCCGCTGTCCGGTGACCGAGTCGTCGTCAACAGGCCCACCAGGTCGACAGCACCTGGCTGTGCCGGGGGTTCCATCGCCATGTGTGATGTCCCGTCAGTGTTCTCGTGGAAGTTCGAGGACCGGATGGTGGCGCGTATGGACCGTAGTGGCTGGTGCGCCTCCTCCTGGTCCCGCTCGGCAGTGGCGGCGACTCGGCCATCGAGCGTCGGCACGCTCTGCCGCGGCCACCTTGGCACCATGCGCGACGTGGATCAAGACCGACCGCGGACGGTGCGAAGTGCCCCGTTCAACCGGTGCCGGGCCGCAGTTGGACGGATGATCGGGGCCGCGGCGTGCTCGGTTCCGTACTTTCCCCGAACGGGGCTCCTGGAGAGACGGTGCGAGCACATTCGACTGTCGGGGCGGCCTCCGGCCGAGGGTGTTCAACTGTCGCACTGCCGCAGTTGAACTGTACGGCCGAGCACGGTACCTGCGCCGAGTCTGCAACGGACCGTGCTGTGCAAGGCACACGTATTGATCGACGGTGCCTGCCGAGCCATTCTGCTGATGTCGCCCATGCGGGCGGCGAGGTGAGCGCCCCCTCCTCAATGACTTGATTTCAGGTTCTTGTTGTTCTCCGGCGTTTAATGATTCCGCGATTCGCTGCCGCGTCCGGGTGGGACGGGCACGACGAATCGGCGGCTGCCCTGTTGATGGTGTCGTTTTTCCCGAGAAGGTGTGCAGATGGCTGATGAGCAGTTGTTTCTGCGGTCCAAGGTCATTATCGAGCCGTTGGTGGACCGGTTTGTCGCCCAGCCGCACACCATGGCGCCGGTGCAGGCGGCGATGAACCTGGCGTTCCTGCACGTCCCGCTGCTCGAGTCGTACCTGCAGTCCCCGCAGGTGCATGTCGCGGCCAGCAACAACCCGGAGCTGCGCGGCGGTTACTTCATCAACATCCCGGAGGAGCGCGCCGAGGAGGTGCGCGAGCTGCTCGCCACCATCAAGCGGGACCGGGCGGACATGCTGAAGTTCGCCGAGGCGATCGCCGCCGGCCAGGAGCTGCTGCGGGCCAACGCCACCGGCTTCGACCTGACTCCGCTCTACCCGAAACTGCCGGACGAGCTGGGCGGTCTGGTCGAGCTGGCCTACGACACCGACAACCAGGCGCAGCTGCGTTTCATGGAGCCGGTGCTCTACCGCAGCCCGTACTACCAGGAGTCGCGCCAGTCGGTGCAGCTCTCCTTCGAGACCGGCATCGAGCGCCCGTTCATCCTGAGCACTCCGCGGCTGCCCTCCGAGGACGTGCTGGAGCTGGACATCCCGTTCCGGCACCCCGGTCTGACGGAGCTGTTCAAGGCCCGCGTCAAGCCGACCACGCTGGCCCACCTGCGTGAGGCCCTGGAGCTGAACGACGAGCAGGCGGCCGTTCTGCGCACCATGCTGAGCGAGACCCCGGCCCTGAACGAGGACCGCCACATCGATTCCGGTGGCCGGATCCGCTACTTCGGCCACGCCTGCCTGGTGCTGCAGACGCCCGAAGCCGCCATCGTCACCGACCCGTTCATCAGCGCGGACAGCGACGCGGGCGACCGCTACACGCTGGACGACCTGCCGGACTACATCGACCTGGTGCTGATCACCCACGGCCACCAGGACCACATCGTCATGGAGACCCTGCTGCAGCTGCGCGGCCGGGTCGGCAGGATCGTCTGCCCGCGCTACTCCCGCGGCAACCTGGCCGACCCGTCGATCGCGCTGATGCTCAAGCACCAGGGCTTCGACGTGGTGGAGGTCGACGACTTCGACGAGGTCGAGTTCCCGGGCGGGAAGATCACCGCCACCCCGTTCCTCGGCGAGCACTGCGACCTGGACATCCGCGCCAAGTCGACCTACTGGGCCGAGCTGGCGGGCAAGAAGGTCTTCATCGGTGCCGACTCCTCCGGCATCGACCCGCAGCTCTACCGCTACATCAAGAACCACCTGGGCACCGCCGACTACGCCTTCCTCGGCATGGAGTGCGACGGCGCCCCGCTCACCTGGCTCTACCAGGCACTGCTGACCATCCCGGTCACCAAGAAGATGAGCAACTCCCGCAAGCTGTCCGGGTCCAACGCCGAGCAGGCCGCCGCGATCATGGTCGAGCTGGGCGCGAAGGAGGCCTGGATCTACGCGATGGGCGAGGAGGACTGGCTGGGTCACGTGATGGCGACCACCTACACGCCGGACACCTACCAGATCAAGCAGATCGAGGAGTTCCTCGGTTGGTGCAAGGAACAGGACATCCCGGCCGGCCACCTGTTCAAGCAGCAGCAGTGGCGCTGGTAGCAGCCCGTGGTTGACCGCAGGATCCAGGCGAACCCTCACCGAATTCCGCTCCCAGCCCCTGTTGGAGGTACTTCCATGGCTGTCCACGACATCGGCTATGTCGAGCTGTACACGAGAGACGCGGTAACGGCCGTCGACTACTTCGTGTCCGCCATGGGGTTCACCCGGGTGGCCGACTCGGTTGAGCCGGAGCGGAGTTCGGTGCTCCTGCAGCAGGGTGATGTCCGCCTGGTGGTCACCTCCGGGCGGGGGATCGTGAGGTTCCTGGAGCAGCACGGCGACGGCATCGCCGACATCGCGCTGACCTGTGACGACGTGGCGGCGACCGCCGCGGCGGCGGAGTCGGCCGGCGCCACGGTGACGCGTTCCTTGCAGGGCCTGCCGGTCGTGTCCGGCTTCGGAGATGTCGTGCACACCCTGCTGCCGACCGGGTCGATGGTCAACGGCCTTCCCGTCAGTCGTAGTTGGTCTCTCACGCCCGGGGTCACCGCGACGGCGGCAACCGGTCGGGTCACCGGCCTGGACCACATCGCGGTCTGCCTCGAGGGCGGCGCCCTGGAGAAGTACGCCGACTTCTACCGTGATGCCTTCGGCTTCTCCCGCTACTCCTCGGAGTATGTTGCGGTCGGCGCCCAGGCGATGGACTCCATCGTGGTGCGCAGCGACTCGGGAAGCGCCATCTTCACCCTGGTCGCACCGGACCCCGGCAAGGAGCCCGGGCAGCTCGACAACTTCCTGGAGCGCAACGGCGGCCAGGGGGCGCAGCACCTGGCCTTCCGCACCGGTGAGATCATCACCGCGGTGCACGAGTGCCGTGAGCGGGGTGTCGTGTTCCTCGACACACCGGACAGCTACTACGACATGCTCGGCGAGCGGCTCGGCGGTCTGCAGGCCCAGGTCGAGGAGCTGCGCGAGACCAAAGTCCTGGCTGACCGCGATGAGTGGGGTGACCTGCTGCAGATCTTCACCCGCTCGCCCTACCCGCGCAACACGCTCTTCTTCGAGCTGATCCAGCGCAACGGTTCGCGCGGTTTCGGCAGCGCCAACATCCGAGCCCTGTACGAAGCGGTGGAGCGCGATCGGCTGACTTCGTGATGGGTACGGAAGGCCCCGGGGCCACCGGACTGTTCACTCTGAAGGACTACGAGGAAGCCGCCAAGGCCCGTTTCGACCACGGGAGTTGGGACTTCATTGCCGGTGGCGCCGGCCAGGAGCGTACCCTGGCGGCCAATCTGGCGGCGTTCGACCGGGTGCGGTTGCGGCCGCGGGTGCTGTCCGGATCCGGGGTGCCTGTGACCAGGACCACCGTGCTGGGCGGCAGTTGGCCGGCGCCGATAGCGGTGGCGCCGATGGCCTATCACACCCTGGCTGATCCGGAGGGCGAGGTGGCCACCGCGCGGGCCGCCGGCCGGGCCGGACTGCCGCTGGTGGTGAGCACCTTCGCCGGCCGGACCTTCGAGTCCATCGCCGAGGCCGCCAGTGCGCCGCTCTGGCTCCAGGTGTACTGCTTCCGGGACCGTTCCACCACCCGGCAGCTGGTGGAACGGGCCGAGCGGGCCGGCTTCGAGGCGCTGGTGCTCACCGTGGACGCCCCCCGGCTCGGCCGCCGGTTGCGCGACCTGCGCAACGACTTCCGGCTGCCGGACGGGATGGTGCCGGCCAACCTGGCCGGCGGCGACTACGCCTCCCCGAGCGCACACGCGCTCACCGAGTTCGATCCCGCGCTCGACTGGTCGGTCATCGACTGGCTGCGTGAGATCAGTTCACTCCCGGTGCTGGTCAAGGGAGTTATGAGCGGGGTCGACGCCCGGGCGGCACTGCGCGCCGGGGTCGACGGGATCGTGGTGTCCAACCACGGCGGCCGCCAACTGGACGGTGCCCCGGCCACTCTGGACGTGCTCGCCGAGATCACCGCGGCGGTCGGCGGGGTGTGCCCGGTACTGGTCGACGGCGGCATCCGCCGCGGTGCCGACGTGCTGGCCGCCCTGGCCCTGGGCGCTGACGCGGTGCTGCTGGGCCGTCCGGTGCTGCACGGCCTCGCGGTCGGTGGCGAGAACGGCGCGGCGCACCTGCTTGAGCTGATCACCGAGGAGCTGGTCGAAGCCATGGCACTCACCGGGACCCCGTCGGTTGCCGAGGCGGGTCCCGCGCTGGTCGGCGCGGAACCCGAAGCCATCCCGGCGCCGAGCGCGGTTCGGACCACGCCGGCCGCCGGGCTGCGCAAGGCCGAGCTGCACGGCAGTGTCAGTGACCCGGTGCTGGACACCATGAACTTCCTCAACGAGGTCACCACCCGCTATCCGCAGGCGATCTCGTTCGCCCCCGGCCGCCCGTACGACGGCTTCTTCGACACCGAGCAGATCTTCACCCATCTGCGGCGCTACCTCGACCACCTGGAGGCGCAGGGCGCCTCGCCCGGACAGGTACGCTCCGGGCTCTTCCAGTACGGCCCGACCAGCGGCCAGATCCGCGAGCTGATCGCGGACTCGCTGCGCAAGGACGAGAACACCGACGTCGCCCCCGAGTCCATCGTGGTCACGGTGGGGTGCCAGGAGGCGATGTTCCTCGCCGTGCGGGCGCTGATCTCCGGACCCGAGGACGTGCTGCTGGTCTCCAGCCCCTGCTACGTGGGGATCACCGGCGCGGCCCGACTGCTGGACGTCACCCCGACCGCCGTGGCCGAGCGCGAGTCGGGCTTCGACTGCGCCGATCTGGAAGCGGCCGTCCTGGCCGAGCGGGCCCGCGGCCGTCGTCCCCGGGTGTTCTACGTGATCCCCGACCACTCCAACCCGTCCGGCACAACGATGCCGCTGCAGACCCGGCTCGACCTGCTCGACCTGGCACAGCGTCACGACATCCTGGTGCTGGAGGACAGCCCGTACCGGATGGTCAGCCCGGGGCAGCAGTTGCCCACGCTGAAGTCCCTGGACCGTCACCGGCGGGTGGTGCAGCTGGGATCGTTCTCCAAGACGCTGTTCCCCGGTGCCCGGGTGGGCTACGTGGTGGCCGACCAGACGGTGGTGGATGCCGACGGCCGCACCGGCCTGCTGGCCGACGAGCTCGCCAAGATCAAGAGCATGGTCACGGTGAACACCTCGGCCGTCAGCCAGGCCGTGGTAGCGGGCATGCTGCTCGCGGCCGACGGTCGGACCTCCGAGCTGAACCGCGAGACCGCCGCCTACTACGGCGACGCGATGCGGGTCACCCTGGAGGAGCTCGCCAAGCAGTTCCCGGCCGCCGAGCGGGAGGCCCTCGGGGTGCGCTGGAACGAGCCCACCGGTGGCTTCTTCCTCAGCCTCACCGTACCGTTCCGGGCCGACAACGCGGCACTGATCCGCTCGGCCGAGGAGTTCGGTGTGATCTGGACCCCGATGTCCTACTTCTATCCGGACGGCGGTGGCGAACATGCCGTCCGGCTGTCCGTCAGCTACCTGACGCACCAGGGGATTGCCGACGGGGTCCAGCGGTTGGCGCGGTTCATCGAGTCCCAGTCCCGGACGGACCGCGACTGAGCCGTCCGCGCCCGAACCGGAGGGGGCTGCCCGTGCCGGCGCCGACCTTCACCTGCTGGTCGATCACCGAGGCGCTGCTTCTGACCCGAGCAGTACGGCAACCCGGACCACCCGGCCTCCTGCCGGGTGGTCGCCCGGTGCTCCGGCACCGAGGCCACCCGCGAACTGCGTGCCCGGCTTGGGCGCCCGGGCCGACGGCCGGGCGGGCGAACAGGCTCGTGCGAGGCCCCCGTGCTGTCAGGGGGACCGTCAGTACTTGGCGAGGAACTCGGTGATCGCGACGTTGACCGCCTCCGGTCGCTCCAGGTGCCCCAGGTGTCCGGCATCGGGGATCTCGACGAAGTCGCAGCCGGGGATGGCGTCGGCCACCTCCGCGACCAGGTGGGGCGGGCAGATCAGGTCGTCGGCGAAACCGATCGCCCGGCACGGCGCCGTGATCGCGCGCAGTGCCTTGCGCCGGTCGCCGGTCTGGGTTGCCCAAGCCTGGCCGTCGGCGGTGTTGCTGCCGTTGCCGGTCAGTTCGAGGATGTCCAGCCAGGAGCGGATGGCGGCGTCGTCGTTCAGCGAGGCGGGGGAGAGCATCTCCAGGACGGTGCGGACCGCCTCGTACTTGGGCGGCAGTCGGACACCGTTCTCCCGCATCAGCTGTTCGCTCTCCAGCATCGCCCGGCGCATCGCGTCGGACCGGGCCCTGGTCGCCATCAGGACCGCCGAGCGCACCAGACCAGGGGCCTCGACGGCCAGCTCCTGGGCGATCATGGCGCCCATGGAGTACCCGACGATCCGGCACGGGCCGAGGTCCAGCGCCTCGATCAGCCCCTTGGTGTCAGCCACCATGTCGGCCAGCGAGTACCTGCCCTCCGGTGCGTCCGAGCCGCCGATGCCCCGGTTGTCGAAGACGACCGCCTGGTAGCCGGCCTGGATGACGGCCGGAGCCTGGTGCATCGTCCAGACACGGCCCGCGGCCCCCGAACCCATGATGAACAGGACGGGTTCGCCGCGGCCCGAGCGCTGGTACGAGAGGCGGATGCCGTTGGTGCTCACCTGGGGCATGGTGTCGGGACTCCTGGGGGAGAGGGAATCGAGGTGGAGGAGGCCCGTCGATACGGCTCCGCTGCACCCACCTTGGCACCGCCGCGGCCCCGGAGGCCAGGAACCCGAGGAACGGCCGGGTCCGCTCCGCCGGAATCCCCGACTCGCGCAGGCGCGCGACCCACCTGCGACGCGTAGCGCCGCGACAGTCGCACGGCATTGTCGGAAAGGTGGAACAGACTGGACCGTTCATGCCGGACGGTCGAGCCTGCGCTCCGAGGAGCACCTCCGAATCGGGCAGTCACCCGCGGATCCGACAGCAACGGGCCCTCGAAGCACGGTTGTTCACGAGTCATGGCTTGACATCGGCGCCAGCGACGCGGTCCCGCTCGCCGGGCGACCGGATGTTCAACCGATGGTGTGCGGCAGTTGGACACCCGCGCGCACTCGTCCGGGAGCGCACACCCTTGCGTTCCAGCACTTTTGCACCATCTGGGTGTTCAGGGTCCGCGTGCACTGCGCCACTTACCGAGCGACGAGGGTTGGGGCATAGTGGTCGGCGGCCTCGCCATGATCCCTGATGCCGACGCAACCGATGCCGATGATGCGCGTCGCGAGCGGTCCGGCCCGGACGGCGACGCGAGGCGGCCGGCCGCATCTCGGCTGAGGCAGGAGCCGGAACGGTGCGCAGCACCCCCGGATCAGAAGTGACTGACGGAGCAGCAGCCTAGGGGAACACCATGGATGACGATCTCGGCGGCTACCAGAGCCTGGGGGCTGCCTTCGACGCGCGGATCGCGCCTGACCCGGCGAGAGCCGTTCCCACTGTCTCCCGTGGCGCTGCCGGGGAGGACAACGGGAGCCTCGGCTTCACGGAGCCGGTGCGGCTCACCCCGTCGCGCGAACCGGACCCCAGGGTGCGGCGCCTGGCGGCGGGAGACCTCACGTGACCGCCACCCGCGCGGAGGCCGGGATCGAGGCGGCCCTCGACGAAGCCCTGGGCATGCTCGACGAGACGGCTCGCCGGTCCGTGGAACTCGATGAGAACGAGCAGTTTCCCGCGGACTTCTGTTCCCGCCTCGACGGGTTCGGCATGCCGGCCTACTACGTGCCGACCGAGTGGGGCGGCGCGTTGTTCGACCACGAGGAGATGATCCGGCTCTGGCGCACCGCCGCTCGCCGTGACATCAGTGCAGTGACGGCCCACGCCAAGACGTACCTGGGCGTGGCCCCGGTGTGGATCGCCGGTAGCCCGGAGCAGGCCAGGGCCACCGCCGACGCGGTGATGTCAGGCCGCCCGGTGGCTTGGGCGCTGTCCGAGCCGGAGCACGGCGCCGACCTGTTGAGCGGCTCCGTCACCGCCACGGCGGAGCCTGACGGCTACCGTGTCGACGGCGTGAAGTGGCCGATCAACAACGCCACCCGCTCCAGCTGCGTCACTCTGCTCGCGCGCACCGGCCGGGGCGGATCCGGGCGTGGCCAGAGCCTCTTCCTTGTGGACAAGGAAGTTCTGCAGCCGGGTACTTGGCGCACTCTGCCGAAGGTACTGACGCACGGCATTCGCGGGATCGACATCTCCGGCATCGAGTTCGACGGTGCGCTGCTGTCGGCGGACGCATTGATCGGCCCGGAGGGAAGCGGCCTGGAGACGGTGCTGCTCGCGCTCCAGTTCACCCGGACGATGTGCACCGCACTCTCCCTCGGCGCCGGTGAGCACGCGCTGCGTCTCGCGGCCCGGTTCACCGCGGCGCGCGTGATCCAGAAGCGCCCGCTGACCGAACGGCCCTTCCCTGTCTCGGTCCTGGCCCGCAGCGCTGCGCTGCTGACGGCCGCCGAAGCGACCTCGCTGGTCGCCGGCCGTTCGATCCACAGCCTCACTGCGGAGATGAGTGTGACCTCGGCGGTCGCGAAGGCACTCGCGCCCACCCTGGTCGACGACACGCTCGGGGAGCTCGCCGAACTGCTCGGCGCACGTTCCTTCCTCTCCGACGTCTACGAGTACGGCGCGTTCCAGAAGGTGTGGCGTGACCACCAGATCGTGGCGGTGTTCGACGGCAGCACCCCGGTGAACCGCGCCGCCCTGGTGCAGCAGTTCCCCAAGTTGGTCCGTGGCTTCGCCGCCGGCACCGTCGATGCGGACGGACTGGCCGAAGCCGTGTCGGTCGGCGGCCCGGTCCGACCCGTCGACCGTGGCGCACTGACCATGGTGTCCCGGCAGGGATGCTCGGTCGTGCAAGCACTGCCGGCGCTCGTCGAGTCGATCGGCGGCAAGCCCGCCCCCACCGGGCTCGCCGACCAGTCCGTCGCACTGCGCGCCATGGCCGAGTACCTGCACGGCCGGATGGCCGAGGTGGCGCCTGCCGCCCGTCCCGCCATGGCCGCCTACGAGCTGGCCGCCGCCTATGAACTCTGCTACGCGGGTGCGGCCTGCCTGCACCTGTGGGCCACGGGTGAATCCGAGCACGCGGCGGAACCGCTGTGGCAGGACGGCCTCTGGGTGCGGGCCGCGCTGCGCGCTCTGCTGGCCAGGCTCGCCGCGGTACTGCGGGTGCCACAGCCGGTTGCCGCGCCCGGCGACGACCGGCTCGACGGCGCGCTGGCCCGTCTCATCGTCGACGCCGCGACCACCGGTGCCCCCGTCACCCCGTTCGGGGCGCCGGCGCCGCGATCGCTTCAGCAGGGGAAGGACTCGCGTGAGCGCTGAGAAACTGGACGCACTGTTCGGCAACCCACGGGATGCGGACAACCCGGTCGGCTACGCCGCCATCCTCGCCGCCGACGAGCGGCACGAGATGCTCGCCGAGGGCGAACGCCTGCTGGACGCCTACGGCATGAACGCCGAGTTCGTGCCCGCCGCGTACGGTGGCCGGCTGGTGCGGGCCGACCGGCTTGCCGAAGTGCAGCGGGAGCTCTGGCGACGCGACCCCTGCCTCGGCCTCGGCTACGGCTTCAGCTCCCTTCTCGGATCGGTCAACATCTGGTCCGCGGGCACGCACGAGCAGCGCACGAAGGCGTCCGAGATCCTGCTGAGGGGCGGCCGGATCGCGGCCGCCTTCCATGAACTCGACCACGGCAACGACTTCGCGCAGGCCGAATGCGCTGCTTCTCCGAGCGACGACGGCTGGGTGCTGAACGGACGCAAGGAGATCGTCACCAATCTGCGCCGTGCCGAAGCCATGGTGGTCTTCGCCCGGACCAGCGAGGCCGCCGGCAGCCGCAGCCACAGCCAGTTCTTCGTCACCCGGGCCGAGTTGCCGGCCGACCGCGTGCTGGATCTGCCGCGGTTCCCCAGCTCGGGAATGAACGGAGTGCAACTCGGCGGACTGCGGTTCTCCGACTGCCCGATCCCCGGCGACGCGATGCTCGGCCGGCCCGGTCAGGGCATCGAGAACGCCCTGCGGGCCTACCAGCTCAGCCGAGTGGTGCTCCCGGCCGTCATCGTCGGTCCGTTGGACACCGCCCTGCGTCTGGCGCTGGAGTGCGTGCACGAGCGCCGCCTCTACGGTGGCTTCGCCGCCGACCTGCCCTATGTGCGCACCGCCCTCGCACGCGTTCTCGCCGACCTCCTGGCCATCGACGCCTTCTGCGGCGTCGGACTCCGGGCGCTGCACCTGGCCCCGGAGGCCACGCTGCTCTACGCGCCGGCGGTGAAGTACCTGACGTCACGGATCCTGCTGGATGCCTTCGAGGATCTGCGTGCGGTCATGGGCGCCCAGGGCTACCTCCGCGAGGGCTCCTACGCGATGTTCCAGAAGCTCGTCAGGGACGCCGCTCCGGCCACCTTCGCCCACATCTCGCGCTCCGCCTGCCTGGTGCTGATCCTGCCGCAACTGCCGCGGCTGGCGCGGAAGTCCTGGCTGACCGACCCGGCCGCCGCTCAGCAGCTGTTCGACCTCGGCGCGGATCTGCCGCCGCTGGACTTCGACCGGCTCGCCGTCGGCATGCTGTCCGGTGACGGGCTGATCGGCGTGCTGGCCGAGACCGCCGAGCGCGAGTCGGCCGGGAGCCCGGTCGGTCGGTTCGCAGTGCGCTTCAGGGACGAGGTGCTCGCGCTGCGCGACCAGTGCGCCGCACTGGCTCCCTCGGACCTCACGATCGGAGCCTCCCCGGAGGCCTACGCGGCGGCCGACCGGTACACGGTGCTGATCGCCGCCGCCGCCGCGCTCGCGGTCTGGCGCAGCGATGGCCGGCAGCAGGAGGCGGCGCTCCTCGGGATCCTCGACCGGCTCTCCGGACGCCTCGGTGGCGCCCCGGTGCTCACTCCGGACGAGCGCGCGAGTGCCGAGCAGGCACTGTTCGACATCGCTGTCGAGCGCTTCCAGGACGGGCGGCTCCTCGACCTGTCCGCACGTCGTGTTTCGGGATGAGAGAGGGAGTTCGGTGACTGACAGGGGAGTGGGTGTGCGGGTGTCGGACGAGGACATCGAGCGGTGGTTGATGGAGCGGGTGTCCTACTACCTGGAGACGCCGGTGGGGGAGA
>NZ_LGDO01000479.1:0-13373 GCF_001279805.1 Streptomyces sp. XY431 | reverse complement strand
GACAACCTGGGTGTGACCGTGGAGCCGACCCTGGTGTGGGACGTCGACACGGTGGCGGCTCTGACCGTTCACCTGGCCGGCCTGGTGGCCGAACTGCCCTCGGCCTGAGCGGCCTTCCGCGTCTTCAGGGCCCGCAGGGCTCTTAGTGCACGTTTGTTTGCCGGCGGCGGGGTCCGACGGGGTCCTGGGTCGGCCTGGTTGATTCGCGCGGTCCCGGTGCCGTGGTTCAGCGGCCTGCCTTTGTTCTTCCAGAGTGCGTCGATCGATTGAGGGATACGAGAATGGGTGCCTCCGCACAGGGTCTGTGGGATCTGATGTCCGGCCAGCTGGGGGTCTGGTACGCGCAGCAGCTCGCGCCCGACAATCCGGCGTACAACATCGGTGACTGCACGGAGATCCGCGGCGAACTCGACGCGGACCTCTTCGTGCGTGCGCTGCGCCGTACGGTGCAGGAGGCGGAGGCTCTCCGGCTGCGCCTGTGTGTGGAGGGCGGGACGCCGCGGCAGTTCCTGGGGGAGGCCGGGGAGGTTCCGGTCCACGTGGCGGATCTGCGGGGGGAGGCCGATCCGCGTGCGGTGGCGCAGGAGTGGATCCAGGCCGATCTGGACACGCCGGTGGAGCTGGTGGGTGGGGCGCTGTCGGGGCATGCGTTCTTCGTGCTCGGGTCGGACCACTACCTGTGGTACCAGCGTGCGCACCACATTGTTCTCGACGGTAACGGTCTGTCGCAGTTCGCTGAGCGGCTGTCCCAGGTGTACGGGGTGCTGCGGGCGGGTGGGGATCCGGCCGAGAGTGCTCTGCGGTCGGTGTCGGAGCTGATCGAGACCGACGAGGTCTACCGGGATTCGCAGGAGCGTGACCGGGACCGGCGGTTCTGGCTGGAGGCGTTCTCGGACCATGAGGAGGAGGCGGCGTCCGAGGCGCCGATGGGGCGGCACCTCGCCGGCCGGCCGCTGACCCACCAGCAGGATCTCGGAGTCGACGCGACCGCGCGGCTGCGGGCTGCCGCGAAGCGGCTTCGGGTCAGCTTCGCCGGTTTGGTGATCGCCGCGTCTGCCGTCTACCAGCACCGGTCCACCGGGGCACAGGACGTCGTGCTCGGAGTGTCGGCCAGCGGCCGCACGAGCATGCGTGAGGTGGGTATCCCCGGCATGACCTCGAACATCATGCCGATCAGGCTCAGGGTCCGTCCGGGCATGTCCGTCGAGGAGCTCGCGCGGCAGACGCAGCGAGCGGTCCGGAGCGGTCTGCTTCACCAGCGCTACCAGTACCCGGACCTGCTCAGGGACCTGAAGCGGGTCGGCGGCACCCCGCTGTACGACATGATCGTCGACGTCATGGTGGCCGACCGCCGGATCGGGTTCGGCGACTGCGCGATCACCTGGACCGCCCTCTCCAGCGGGCCTGCCGAAGGCCTGAAGATCGACGTGTTCGGCAAGCCGGCCGAGGGCGGCGTGCAGACCCTCATCGAGATGAACCGCGAGCACTACGACGCCGAAGCGGCGGCGTCGGTGAGCCGCCGGTTCCTGGCCGTGCTGGACTGGCTCAGCAGCGCCGAGGCCACCGCCTTGGTCAGCACCGTCGACCTGCTCGACCCGGCTGAGCGCCGGCTGGTGCTGGAGACCTGGAACGACACCGCGGTACCCGGTGAGGCACTGCCGGTACCGCAGCGGTTCGCGGCCCAGGTGGCCGCGACGCCGCAGGCGGTTGCCGTGGTGGCCGACGGCGTGGCGGTGTGCTACGCCGAACTGGACGCGCGAGCCAATCGGTTGGCGCACCACCTCGTCGCCCAGGGAGTCGGCGCGCAGTCGCTGGTGGGTCTGTGCCTGCCACGCGGCCTGCAGGCGATCGAGGCGATCCTGGCGGTGTGGAAGGCGGGGGCGGCGTACCTGCCGCTGGACCCGGCGTACCCGGCGCAGCGGCTCGGCCGGCTGCTGGCCGACAGCGGGGCCGGGCACGTGCTGGGCGAAGCGGCGCTGATCGGGGAGCTGGCGGCCCAGGACGTGCGCACGATCGCCCTGGATGACCCGGCGGTGCTGGCCGAGCTGATCGCACGACCCGACGGTTCGCCGGAACTCGACGTGATGGCCGACCAGTTGGCCTACGTGATCTACACCTCCGGCTCGACCGGCGAGCCCAAGGGCGTGGCTGTGACGCACCGCGGGCTCGCGAACTACGTGGCCTCGGTGCCGGGACAGGTCGGCTTCGGCGCGCCGGGCGGTAGGTATGCGCTGCTGCAGCCCACGGTGACGGACCTCGGCAACACCGTGGTGTTCGCGAGCCTGACGACCGGCGGTGAACTGCACGTCCTGCAGGAGGGTGCGGTGACGGATCCGTCAGCCGTCGCCCAGTACCTGGCGGAGAACCGCATCGACTTCGTGAAGGTGGTGCCCTCGCACCTGGCGGCGCTGGGCGCGGCAGCCGGCCTGGCCGCCCTGATGCCGGCCGGGGCGTTGGTGCTGGGCGGCGAGGCGGCGTCGCCGACGCTGGTCGCCGGACTGCTCGAAGTCGCGGGTGACCGTGGTGTGTTCAACCACTACGGGCCCACCGAGACGACCATCGGCGTGGTGGCCGGCCGACTCGACCGGAAGTCGGCTGCCGCGGGTGCGGTGCCGCTCGGGGTGCCGGTGGCAAACACCCGTGCCTACGTGCTGGACGGGTCGCTGAGCCCCGTTCCGGTCGGCGTGGCGGGTGAGTTGTACGTGGCCGGTCCGCAGGTGGCGCGCGGGTACGTGGGGCGCGCCGGTCTGACCGCGCAGCGGTTCGTGGCCTGCCCGTTCGGCCCGGCCGGCGAGCGGATGTACGCGACCGGCGACCTGGTGCGCTGGACCACCGACGGTGAACTGGTGCACCTGGGCCGTACGGACGAGCAGGTGAAGGTGCGCGGCTACCGGGTGGAACCGGGTGAGGTGCAAGCGGTGCTGGCCGCGCACGAGTCGGTGGCACAGGCCGCCGTCGTCGTCCGCGAGGACTTCCCCGGCGACAAGCGCCTGATCGCCTACATCGTTCCCGCCGCCGCCGCTCGGACGGCTGACGCCGTGCGACTGAGTCAGCTCGTGCTCGTGTTCCTGGCCGAGCGGCTGCCGGGGTATCTGGTTCCCTCGGCGGTGGTGGTGCTGGACGCGCTGCCGTTGACGGCCAACGGAAAGCTGAACCGCGCCGGCCTGCCCGCTCCGGACTATCTGTCCTCCACCGCCGAGGCCGTCGGCCGCGGTCCGGCGACGGTCCATGAGGAGATCCTCTGCGGCGTGTTCGCGCAGGTGCTGGGAGTGGAGAGGGTCGGCGTCGACGACGACTTCTTCGCTCTGGGCGGCCACTCGCTGCTGGCGATCCGGCTGATCAGCCGGATCCGGACGGTCCTGAACGTCGAGCTGCCGATCCAGGTGTTCTTCGAGGTGCCGTCGCCGGCCGGGGTCGCGGCCTGGCTGGCCGAATCGGCGGTCGCCGAAGGGCGTGCGGCGCTGGTGCCGGCGGAGCGGCCGGAGCGGGTGCCGCTGTCGTTCGCGCAGCGCCGCCTGTGGTTCCTGGGGCAGCTGGAGGGTCCGAGCGTTACCTACAACGCCTCGGTGGCGCTGCGACTGAGCGGAGAGTTGGACCAGCAGGCACTGGCGGCCGCGTTCACGGACGTGATCGGGCGGCACGAGGTGCTGCGCACGGTCCTTCCGGCGGCGGACGGTGAGCCGTATCAGCGTGTCCTGCCGGTGGAGGCGTGCGGGTTCGAGCTTGCGGTGGTCGAGGTGGCGTCGCAGGAGCTGGACGGGGCGGTGGCCGAGGCCGCGGGTTACGCGTTCGACCTGTCGGCGGAGATCCCGCTGCGGGCGACGGTGTTCGCGGTGGCGCCGCAGGAGCACGTGCTGGTGGTGCTGATGCACCACATCGCGGGTGACGGTTGGTCGACGGGCCCGATGCTGCGGGATGTGTCGGTGGCGTACGCGGCACGGTCGGGCGGTGCGGCGCCGGTGTGGGAGCCGCTGCCGGTGCAGTATGCGGACTACGCGTTGTGGCAGCGGGAGTTGCTCGGCGACGAGCAGAACCCGGACAGTGTGCTGTCCGGGCAGATGGCGTACTGGCGGGAGGCGTTGGCGGGGGCACCGGAGGAGTTGGAGCTGCCGACCGACCGCCGGCGCCCGGCGGTCGCCTCGTACCGTGGGCACGAGGTGCCGCTGGATGCCCCGGCCGAGCTGCATGCGCGGGTGCTGGAGGTGGCGCGTGAGCGGGGGGTGACCCTCTTCATGGTCCTGCAGGCGGCGTTGGCGGTCACCCTGAACCGGATCGGCGCGGGCGCGGACATCCCGATCGGGTCGCCGGTCGCCGGTCGCACCGACGAGGCGCTGAACGACCTGGTCGGGTTCTTCGTCAACACCTTGGTGGTGCGGACCGACCTGTCCGGTGATCCGACCTTCGACGAGGTGCTGGAGCGGGTCCGGGAGGCCAGTCTCGGGGCGTTCGCGCACCAGGACGTGCCGTTCGAGAGGCTGGTCGAGGAGCTGTCGCCGACCCGGTCGATGGCACGCCACCCGTTGTTCCAGGTCGTGCTCACCCTGCAGAACACGGGGTCGGCCCGGCTGGAGCTGCCCGGTCTGCGCGCCGGACGGGTGCCGACCGGTCTGGTCCTCGGCAAGTTCGACCTGGACCTGAACCTGAGCGAGGCGTTCGACGCCGACGGCGCGCCGGCCGGCTTGCGGGGTGTGCTCCTGGCGGCGGCGGACCTGTTCGATGCGGAGACCGTGCGGCGGATCGCGGGCTGGTTGCTCCAGGTTCTGGAGACGGTGACGGCGCAGCCGGGAACGCGGTTGAGCGCCGTGGATGTGCTGGGCGCGGACGAGCGCCGCCTGCTCCTGGAGGAGTGGAACGGGACGGCGGTCGAGGTCGAGCCGTCGACGTTGCCGGGGTTGTTCGCGGCGCAGGTGGCGCGGACGCCGGATGCGGTGGCGGTGGTGTTCGAGGACGTCGAGCTGTCGTATGCGGAGTTGGATGCGCGCGCCAACCGGCTGGCGCGACTGCTGGTGGCGCGTGGTGTGGGTGCGGAGTCGGTGGTGGGGGTGTGTTTGGAGCGCGGCGCCGAGTTGGTGGTGGCGCTGCTGGCAGTGGTGAAGGCGGGGGGCGCGTATCTGCCGATCGATCCGGCGTATCCGGATGACCGGATCGGGTTCACGTTGGGTGATGCGGGTGCGCGTCTGGTGCTGACCTCTGCTGAGCTGGCGGGTCGCCTGGGTGGGTTCGGTGCGGAGGCGGCGGTGCTGGACGAGCCGTCGGTGGTGAGGGAGTTGGCGGCGCTGGATGGCGGGGCGGTGGAGTGTGCGGTGTCGCCGGGGCACCCGGCGTACGTGATCTACACGTCGGGGTCGACGGGTCGGCCCAAGGGCGTGGTGGTGTCGCACGGCAGTGTGACCGGGTTGTTCGCACAGGCCGGGCCGCTGTTCGGCGGGTTCGGGGCGGACGATGTGTGGTCGTGCTTCCATTCGTTCGCGTTCGACTTCTCGGTGTGGGAGTTGTGGGGTGCGCTGCTGCACGGGGGTCGGGTGGTGGTGGTCCCGTACGGGGTCTCGCGCTCGCCGCAGGAGTTCCTGGCGCTGATCGAGCGCGAGCGGGTGACGGTCCTGAGTCAGACCCCCTCGGCGTTCTACCAGTTGGCGGCCGTGGAGGAGGAGCGTCCTGGGTCGGTGGCGTCGCTGCGTGCGGTGGTGTTCGGTGGCGAGGCGCTGGATCCGGGCCGGCTGAGCGACTGGTGGGCCCGTCATGGTGATCGTGGTCCGCGGTTGGTGAACATGTACGGCATCACCGAGACCACGGTGCATGTGACGTTCCGCGAGCTGTCCTCGGACGAGGGCGGGGCGGGCAGTGTGATCGGGCGCGGAATCCCGGGTCTGGGTGTCTTCGTGCTGGACGAGTTCCTGCGTCCGGTTCCGGTGGGCGTGACGGGTGAGATGTATGTGGCGGGTGGGCAGTTGGCCCGGGGGTATCTGGGCCGTCCGGGGTTGACCGGGGAGCGGTTCGTGGCGTCGCCGTTCGGGGTGCCGGGTGGGCGGTTGTACCGCACGGGTGACCGGGCGAAGTGGTCGGGCGACGGCGAGTTGGTGTTCGCGGGTCGTGCGGACGAGCAGGTGAAGATCCGCGGTTTCCGGATCGAGCCGGGTGAGGTGCAGGTCGTCCTGGCCGCGCACCTGGGCCTGGAGCAGGTCGTGGTGACGGTCCGCGAGGACGTCCCGGGCGACAAGCGCCTGGTGGCGTACGCGGTTCCGGCCGACGTCGACGCCGGCGCGGATGAACTCCTCGCCAGTCTGCGGGAGTTCGCGGGTTCGCGGTTGCCGGCCTACATGGTGCCGTCGGCGGTGGTGGTGCTGGATGTGCTGCCGCTGACGGTGAACGGCAAGGTGGACCGCAAGGCGCTGCCGGCGCCGGAGTACGCGGCGGGTGCGGGCCGGGCGCCGGCGACGGTGCAGGAGGAGCTCCTGTGCCAGGCGTTCGCGGAGATTCTGGGTCTGTCGGCGGTGGGGGTGGATGACGACTTCTTCACGCTGGGCGGACACTCGCTGCTGGCGATGCGGCTGCTGAGTCGGATCCGCTCGCTGCTGGGTGTGGAGTTGGCGGTCCGTGAGCTGTTCGAGGCGCCGACGCCGGCGGGTCTGGCGGGACGGCTCGGCCAGGCCCGTGAGGGCCGGTTGGCACTGCGTGCGACGGAGCGTCCGGAGCGGGTGCGGTTGTCGTTCGCGCAGCGCCGTTTGTGGTTCCTCGGCGAGTTGGAGGGCGCGAGCGCGACCTACAACACTCCGATGGCTCTGCGCCTGTCCGGCGAGGTGGACCGGGAGGCCCTCGCGGCGGCGCTGCGGGACGTCATCGGGCGGCACGAGGTGCTGCGGACGGTGTTCCCGGCAGTCGACGGCGAGCCGTACCAGCGGGTTCTCGGTGTGGAGGAGTGCGGGTTCGAGCTCTCGGCGGTCGAGGTGGCGTCGGAGGGGCTGGAGGACGCACTGGCCGAGGCGGGCCGGTATGCGTTCGACTTCTCGTCCGAGATTCCGTTGCGGGCGACGCTGTTCGCGGTGAGTCCGGTCGAGCATGTGCTGGTGGTGCTGTCGCACCACATCGCCATGGACGGCTGGTCGACTGCTCCGCTGATGCGGGATCTGTCGGCGGCGTATGCGGCGCGCTTGGGCGGCGCGGCTCCGGTGTGGGAGCCGCTGCCGGTGCAGTATGCGGATTTCGCCTTGTGGCAGCGGGAGTTGCTGGGTGACGAGGGCGATTCGTCGAGTGTGCTGTCGCGTCAGGTGGAGTACTGGCGCGAGGCGTTGGCGGGGGCTCCGGAGGAGTTGCCGCTGCCGTTCGATCGGCCGCGTCCGGCGGTTGCCTCGCACCGCGGTCACACCGTGGAGTTGGATGTTCCGGCCGAACTGCACGGGCGTTTGGTGGAGTTGGCGCGTGAGCGTGGGGTGACCGTGTTCATGGTGCTGCAGGCGGCTGTTGCGGTGACGCTCGGCCGGCTGGGTGCGGGGGCCGACATCCCGATCGGGTCGGCGATCGCCGGGCGTACGGACGAGGCGCTGAACGATCTGGTCGGCTGCTTCGTCAACACGGTTGTCGTGCGCACGGATCTGTCGGGGGACCCGACGTTCGAGGAGGTTCTCGGGCGGGTGCGCGAGGCGGGGCTGAGCGCGCTGGAGAACCAGGACGTGCCGTTCGAGAAGCTGGTGGAGGAGTTGGCGCCGGCGCGTTCGCTGGCCCGGCACCCGCTGTTCCAGGTCGTCCTGACCCTTCAGAACACCGGCTTGGTGGCGGACGGCGGTGTGCTGGACCTGCCTGGCCTGGGGGCGGAACCGCTGCTGTTGGGTCGGGCGATGGCGAAGTTCGACCTCGATGTGATCGTGGGTGAGGCGTTCGGTGCGCAGGGCGCGCCGGCGGGGATCCGGGGCATGCTGACTGCGGCGGCGGATCTGTTCGACGAGGGTGTCGCGGGTCGGGTCGCGGGCGCTCTGGTGCGGGTGCTGTCGGCGATGGCCGACGACCCGCAGGCCCGGGTCGACGCGGTGGATGTGCTGGGTGCGGACGAGCGTCGCCGGGTGCTGTCGGAGTGGAACGACACCACCGCGGTCGGATCCGGGTCGATGGTTCCGCAGGTGTTCGAGGCACAGGTGGCGCGGACGCCGGAGGCGGTGGCCGTGGTGTCCGCCGGTGCGTCGGTGTCGTACGCGGAGTTGGATGCGCGGGCGAACCGCCTTGCCCACTATCTGGTCAGCCAGGGTGTTGGCCCGGAGGCGGTGGTGGGGCTGGCGTTGCCGCGTGGCGTGGAGATGATCGCCGGGATTCTGGCGGTGTGGAAGGCGGGGGCGGGATACCTGCCGGTGGACATGTCCCAGCCGGCGGAGCGGGTCGCGTTCACGGTGAAGGACTCGCGGGCGCAGTTGGTGCTGACCACTGATGAGGTGCTGGAGGACCTGCCGTCGGTGGGTGTGCGTCTGGTGGCGGTGGACGGCACGTTGACGGCGATGCAGTTGGCGACGGCGCCGACCACCTCGCCCGGCGTGGCGGTGGATCCGCGGTCGCTGGCGTATGTCATCTACACCTCCGGTTCGACGGGTCGTCCGAAGGGCGTGGCCGTTACGCACGGGGGTCTGGCGAACTACGTGTCCTCGGTGCCGGCCCGGGTCGGGTTCGAGGGTGGTAGGTATGCGCTGCTGCAGGCTCAGGCGACCGACCTGGGGAACACGGTGCTGCTCGCGAGCCTGCTGTCGGGTGGTGAGCTGCATGTCCTGGACGAGGAGGCCGTCACCGATCCGCGTCTGGTCGCGGACTATCTGACCGAGCACGGGATCGACTTCCTGAAGGTGGTGCCCTCGCACCTGGCGGCGCTGGGTGCGGTGGGTGGTCTGGAGCGGGTGCTGCCGGGACGGTCGGTGGTGCTGGGCGGTGAGGCCGCCTCGCCGGCGTGGGTGGCGGAGCTGCTGGCGGCTGCCGGTGAGCGGGATGTGTTCAACCACTACGGTCCGACGGAGACCACGATCGGTGTGGCGACCACCCGTCTGACGTCGGGTGGGGTGGTGCCGGTGGGTTCGCCGGTGGCCAACACCCGCTTCTACGTGCTGGACGAGCGCCTCGACCCGGTGCCGGTGGGCGTGGCGGGTGAGTTGTACGTGGCGGGTGCGCAGCTGGCGCGCGGCTATGTGCGCCGTCCTGGCTTGACCGCGGAGCGGTTCGTGGCGTGCCCGTTCGGCAGCGGCACGGGAGTCACGGAGCGGATGTACCGCACGGGTGACCGTGCGAAGTGGTCGGACGACGGCGAGATCGTGTTCCTGGGCCGTGCGGACGACCAGGTGAAGATCCGTGGTTTCCGGATCGAGCCGGGTGAGGTGGCCAGTGCCCTGACGGCTCACCCGCTGATCGCCCAGGCCGCCGTGATCGCCCGCGAGGACACCCCGGGGGACAAGCGCCTGGTCGCCTACGTGGTCGCGGACGACCCGGAGGATGTGGACGACACGCTCGCGGACGGGGTGCGGACCTTCGTCGCCGCCCGGTTGCCGGAGCACATGGTGCCCTCCGCCGTGGTGGTGCTGGACGCCCTGCCGCTGACGGGCAACGGGAAGTTGGACCGCGGGGCGCTGCCCTCGCCGGACTTCGCGTCGGTGGGCGGGGTGTCGAGCCGTGGGCCGGCGTCGGTGCAGGAGGAGATCCTGTGCCGGGCGTTCGCCGAGGTCCTCGGGTTGGAGAGCGTCGGCGTCGATGACGATTTCTTCGCGCTGGGTGGGCATTCGCTGCTGGCGGTGTCGTTGGTGGAGATGTTGCGGGCGCGTGGGGTCTCGGTGTCGGTGAAGGCGTTGTTCCAGACGTCGACCCCCGCGGGCCTGGCGGTCGAGGCGGGTTCGGAGCAGGTGGCCGTGCCGGCGAACCTCATCCCTGAGGACGCCACGGAGATCACCCCGGAGATGCTGCCGCTGGTGGAGCTGACCGAGGCCGAGCTCGGGTTGATCGTGGCGAAGGTGCCCGGTGGTGCCGCGAACGTCGCGGACGTCTACCCGCTGGCCCCGCTCCAGGAGGGCATCCTCTTCCACCACTTGATGAAGGCCGGGCGTGAGGGTGAGCGGGACGTTTATGCCGGGCCGACGGTGCTCGGGTTCGACTCCCGCACGCGGCTCGACTCGTTCCTGAACGCGCTGCAGCGGGTGATCGACCGGCACGACGTGTACCGCACGGCGATCGTGTGGGAGGGTCTGCGTGAGCCGGTCCAGGTCGTGGCCCGACACGCCGGGCTGCCGGTCCGGGAAGTCGTGCTGGATCCGCAGGGCGCCGACGCGGCGGAGCAGTTGCTGTCCGTCGGCGGCGCCTGGATGGAACTGGACCGGGCCCCGCTGATGGACGTGCACATCGCCGCCGAACCGAACGGCGACGGCTGGCTGGCCCTGCTGCGCGTCCACCACCTGGTGCGGGACGACACAACGACGGACGCGCTGCTGGGGGAGGTGCGTGCCTTCCTGACCGGGCGGGGCGAGTCGCTGTCCAAGGGGCTGCCGTTCCGCGACTTCGTCGTCCAGGCCCGCCTCGGTACGCCGCGCGAGGAGCACGAGCGGTACTTCGCCGGGCTGCTGGGCGACGTCACCGAGACCACTGCCCCGTTCGGCCTGCTGGACGTTCACGGAGACGGCACGACCGCGGTATCGGTGCGCTCCTCGGTGGAGGCCGAGCTCGCGCTTCGACTGCGGGCAGTCGCGCGCCGGACGGCCGTGAGTCCGGCGACGGTGTTCCACCTGGCGTGGGCACGGGTGCTGGCCGCGGTGAGCGGTCGTGAGGACGTGGTGTTCGGCACGGTGCTGTTCGGCCGGATGAACGCCGGCGCGGGTGCCGACCGGCTCCAGGGGCCGTGCCTCAACACGCTCCCGGTGCGGGTGCGGGTCGGTACCTCCGCCGTGGGCGAGGCGCTGGCCGGGATGCGGCAGCAGTTGGCCGAACTGCTGGTGCACGAGCACGCGCCGCTGGTGCTGGCGCAGCAGGCGAGCGGTGTGGCGGGCGGCAGCCCGCTGTTCACCGCCCTCTTCAACTACCGCAACGGCCGCGGCGGTGCGACGGAACTCGGCGCGGGTCTGGGCACCGGGCTGGAGGAAGTGCGGATCCTTGCCGCCGAAGGGCGCACCAACTACCCCCTGGTCGCGAATGTCGATGACGACGGGAACGGGTTCAGCCTGACCATCGACGCGGTGGCGCCGGCCGATGCGGAGCAGGTGGGCACGATGCTGCACACCTGCCTCCTCCAGCTCGTGACCGCGTTGGAGGAGGATCCGCAGGCGCGGTTCTCGGCGCTCGACGTGCTGGGTGCGGACGAGCGCCGACTGGTGGTGGAGAAGTGGAACGGGACGGCGGTCGAGGTCGAGCCGTCGACGTTGCCGGGGTTGTTCGCGGCGCAGGTGGCGCGGACGCCGGATGCGGTGGCGCTGGTCTTCGAGGGCGTCGAGCTGTCCTACGCGGAGTTGGATGCGCGGGCCAACCGGCTGGCGCGGTTGCTGATCGGGCGTGGTGTCGGCCCGGAGTCGGTGGTCGCGGTGCTGATGGAGCGCGGCGTGGAGCTGGTGGTGTCGCTGCTGGCGGTGCTGAAGGCCGGCGGGGCTTATCTGCCGGTGGATCCGGAGTATCCGGCCGGTCGCATCGAGGCCGTCCTCGCCGATGCCGGGTCGGTGTGCGTGCTCGGCGCCACCGCCCTGACCGGGGTGGTGCCGGATGGCGTGCCCCGGGTTGCGGTGGACGATCCCGCGGTGGTCGCGGAGCTGGCGGCTCTGTCGGCGCAGGCTCCCGTGGTGGAGGTGCTGCCTGCGCATCCGGCGTATGTGATCTTCACGTCGGGTTCCACCGGCCGTCCGAAGGGCGTTGCGGTGCCGCACGAGGGGATCGTCAACCGGCTCGCCTGGATGCAGGAGACCCCCGGCGTGGCCATCGGTGTCGGGGACCGGGTGCTGCAGAAGACGCCGTTCGGGTTCGACGTCAGCGTGTGGGAGTTCTTCTGGCCGTTGGTGCAGGGCGCGGCGCTGGTGCTCGCCCGCCCGGGTGGGCACCGGGAGCCCGGCTATCTCGTCGAGTTGATCCAGGGCGAGAACATCACGGTGACGCACTTCGTGCCGTCGATGCTGGAGGCGTTCCTGCGTGAGCCGGCGGCCACCGACTGCACCGGGCTGCGGGCGGTGTTCTGCAGTGGTGAGGCACTGCCGGTGCCGTTGCGGGACCGGTTCCTCGAACTGCTGGCGGGTGTACCGCTGTTCAACCTGTACGGGCCCACGGAGGCGTCCGTGGACGTCACCGCGGCGCGCTGTGCCGTCAGCGACGGTGCGGTGGTGCCGATCGGTGGGCCGGTGGCCAATACCCGGGTGTATGTGCTGGACGGTTCGCTGTCCCCGGTGCCGGTGGGTGTCGAGGGTGAGTTGTACCTGGCGGGTGTGCAGTTGGCGCGCGGGTACGTGGGGCGTGCCGGTTTGACGGCGGAGCGGTTCGTGGCGTGCCCGTTCGGCAGCGGCACGGGGGTCCCGGAGAGGATGTACCGCACGGGTGACCGGGTCCGCTGGAACGCCGATGGTCAGCTGGTGTACCTGGGCCGTGCGGACGAGCAGGTGAAGATCCGCGGCTTCCGGATCGAGCCCGGCGAGGTCCAGGCCGTCCTGGCCGTCCACCCTGCCGTGGCCCAGGTCGCGGTTGTCGCTCGCGAGGACGTCCCGGGTGACATCCGCCTGGTGGCGTACGCGGTTCCGGCCGGCTCGGACGCGCCGTCGGACGAACTCGAATCCCTGTTGCGGGAGTTCGCGGGTGAGCGGTTGCCGTCCCACATGGTTCCGTCGGCGGTCGTGCTGCTGGACGCGTTGCCGGTGACGGTCAACGGCAAGCTGGACCGCAAGGCCCTGCCCGTTCCGCAGCACACGACGGGTGGGGGCCGTGCGCCGGCCAGTGTGCGGGAGGAGATCCTCTGCGAGGCGTTCGCCGAGGTCCTCGGCCTGCCGGCGGTGGGGGTCGATGACGACTTCTTCACGCTGGGCGGCCATTCGCTGCTGGCAGTGGCCCTGGTGGAACGTCTGCGAGTGCGGGGTGTGTCCGTAGCGGTGCGGGCGCTCTTCGAGACGCCGACGGTGGCCGGGCTGGCAGCCGCACAGGCCGCCGAGGGGGTCGTGGTGCCGGCGAACGCCATTCCCGTCGACGCTCGGGAGATCACGCCGGAGATGCTGCCGCTGGTGGAGCTGACCGGGGCGGAGATCGAGCGGGTCGTGGCGAAGGTCGAGGGCGGTGCGGCCAATGTGGCCGACGTCTACCCGCTGGCCCCGCTCCAGGAGGGCATGCTCTTCCACCACCTGATGGCGGACCAGGCGTCCGAGACGGATGTCTACATGCGGCCGTCGGTGCTGGGGTTCGACTCG
>NZ_LGDO01000478.1:0-47627 GCF_001279805.1 Streptomyces sp. XY431 | reverse complement strand
GGTGGTGTGTTCGACCTGTGGGAGGAGACCAACGGCGTCCCCGGTCTGCAGGCTTCCGGCGTGAACCCGGACACCCAGGTGGGTGCGGCGTGCACCACCGGTGCGGACGGCCTCTGCCGTCGGACGGTGGAGGTGGGTACCTACTACTGGCGGGAGACCACCGCGCCGACCGGCTACGACCTGCCGGCCGAGCCGGTGTTCGGCCCGCTGGTGCTGACCCCGGCCAACGCCGCGGCCGGCGTCCAGGTGACCGCCAAGGACTGCCCGTCGCCGAAGCCCCCGGCCACCGGCTCGATCCACCTGACCAAGAAGGACGCCTGGTCGGGCAAGCCGCTCAACGGCGCGGTGTTCGAGCTGTGGCGGGAGGCCAACGGCATCCCCGGCCTGCAGACCCTGGGCATCAACCCGGACATCCGGGCGGGTGACTGCACCACCGCGGCCGGCGGCGGCTGCGACTTCACCCACCTGTCGGCCGGTCAGTACTACCTGCGGGAGACCGCCGCGCCCGCCGGCTACCAGCTCCCGCCGGACCCGGTCAGCGGGCCCTACCGGGTGAACGCCGACGACTGCGTCACCGTCGCCCTCACCAACAAGCAGGACGACGACTGCTGATGACGGCTGTTCCCCCGACCGGGTGAACCGGTGGCCGGGACCGTCCGGAGCGGCACCCCCGCTCGGGACGGTCCCGGCCCCGCTGCCGTCCGGCCCGCCGTCCGGTCCGCCGATCCGTCGCGGAGCGATTCGTCCGCGCACGGCTTTGCCGAGCCATGGTCGAACATTGGCGTTCGACTGACCGGTGCGCCCGGGTGCGTTCACCGCCCGTCCGCGTCCGGTCAACACGTGACTGGGAGAGTCCCTGTCCATGGAAACTCCGAACATGGGTGTGCCGGCGAAGCTGGCCGAACGCATGAGCATGGCCGAGCAGCACGAGTACCTGCGGGCCCGTTTCTCCCGCCGCCGGATGCTGCGCGCCGGTGCCGTCTCGGTGGGCGCGCTGGCCGTGGGCGGCGCCCTCGGCGGCACCGCCTCGGCCGCCCCCGTCGCGCCGCAGCTGCTGGCCGGCGGCGCCACCGCGGGCATCGACGGCTCGCTGGTCGCCCCGATCGGGCGTCACCTCGCCTTCGGGCCCGAGCCGGACACCCAGTTCCGGGTCTCCTGGCAGGTACCGGCCCCGGTGAAGCGGCCGTTCCTGCGCTACGGCAAGAACCCGTGGGACCTCAGCCACAAGATCGAGGCGGAGGTGCGCACCCTGCACACCCCGGCGCTCACCCCCACCGGCAAGGCCGTGGACCAGTACTACCTGCACGTGGCGCTGGAGGACCTGCGCCCCGACACCACCTACTACTACGGTGTCGGCCACCAGGGCTTCGACCCGGCCTCGCAGCAGGCGATCTCCACCCTCGGCACCTTCCGCACCGCGCCCTCGCGCGACCACCGCTGGGGCAAGGTGTACGAGCCGTTCACCTTCACCGCCTTCGGCGACCAGGGCGTCAGCGACCACGCCAAGGGCAACGACCACATCATCCTGGCCCAGAACCCGGCCTTCCACCTGCACGCCGGCGACATCTGCTACGCCGACCCGGCGGGCTCCGGCCAGGACTCCGACAAGTCGGTGTTCGACGCCACCACCTGGGACGCCTTCCTGGTGCAGACCGAGACGGTCGCCTCGAAGGTGCCGTGGATGGTCTCCTACGGCAACCACGACATGGAGGCCTGGTACTCGCCGAACGGCTACGGCGGCGAGAACGCCCGCTTCTACCTGCCGGACAACGGCCCGGACAAGCGCAGCGTCCCCGGCGTCTACTCCTTCCGCTACAAGAACGTCGGCGTCGTCTCGCTGGACGCCAACGACATCTCCTACGAGATCCCGGCCAACCTGGGCGTCTCGGCGGGCAAGCAGACCCGCTGGCTGGAGCGCACCCTCAAGGACCTGCGCAACGACGAGACCGTCGACTTCGTCGTGGTCTTCTTCCACCACTGCGCCTTCTCGACCACCCACCAGCACGCCTCCGAGGGCGGCGTGCGCGAGGCCTGGGTGCCGCTGTTCGAGAAGTACCGGGTGGACCTGGTGATCAACGGTCACAACCACGTCTACGAGCGCACCGACGCGATCCTCGGAAACAAGGTCGCGAAGGCCGTGCCGAGCGGCGCCACCGTCGAGCCGGCCACGGACGGCGTGGTCTATGTGACGGCGGGCGCGGCCGGCCGCAGCCTGTACAGGTTCGACGCCCCGGACAGCTACGAGGGCCACGAGAAGCGCGTCGACTCGGTGGACACCTACTACTTCGCCAAGGGCGGCGGCAAGGTGACCGAGACGGTGGAGTGGTCGCGGGTGCGCTACACCGGCTACTCGTTCATCAAGGTGGACGTCAAGCCCGCCCACCTGGGCCAGAAGTCGGAGATGACGGTCACCGCCCTGGCGGAGGACGGCACCCGGGTCGACCACTACACCATCCTGCGCGAGGTCGGCGAGGGCTGGGACAGCGACCGCGACGACGACGGCGAGGGTGGCGGCTGGGGCTGGTAGGCCCGTCCTCGTGACGCACCTGCGGACCCCGGCGCTCGCTCAGCGCCGGGGTCCGTACATGATCACGGCGACTCCGGCCAGGCAGACCAGGGCGCCCAGCACGTCGTAGCGAGTCGGCCGGAAGCCGTCCACGACCACGCCCCACAGCAGCGAGCCGGCCACGAACACCCCGCCGTACGCGGCGAGCACCCGGCCGAAGGCGGCATCCGGCTGGAGCGCCGCCACGAAGCCGTACCCGCCGAGCACGACCACCCCCACCCCGGCGAGCCACCACGGCCGCGCCTCCCGCACGCTCTGCCAGATCAGCCAGCAGCCGCCGATCTCGGCGAGCGCGGCGAGCACGAACAGGGCGACAGAACGCAGAACGGTCATAGCGGCCCAGCCTAGGGTGCGCCCTCACTCGTCCTCCGGCCCGGGCACATGCGTGAAGCCCCCTGCCCATCGTTCGGGAATCCCGAACGGTCGGCAGGGGGCTTCGGACAGGAGCCGGGTCAGGACGCCCGGACGTCGCGCTCCCGGAGTTCGGCGATGACCCGCGCGACAGTGACGAAGTCGTTGTCCACGTGCAGCACCGGATAGTTGTAGTGCGCCGCGACCGAGCAGAGCAGCAGGTCCACCGTGCCGGCCGAGCGGTGCTGCCCCTTCTGCGTGAGCTTGTACTGGGCGTTGAGGGCCCAGTCCTCACCTCCCTTCGGGACGCCGAGCGCGGGACCGAAGAGGTCGTTGAGCTCCTCCTCCAGCTCGTCACGGTGCGCCGGACCGGTGGCCGAGTAGAGGATCTCCGACTTGGTCACCTTGGCGATCCTGATGAGCCCGGACTCCAGCGGCCCTCGCCAGCGGGCGAGCGCCGCCGGATCGCGCATCAGGTGGACGAACCCCGAGGTGTCGATCAGGTAGCCGAGGTCGTTCATGTGTCATTCCTCCCCGCCCGTCTTCCGGGCCTGATGGATCCGCTCCGTCGGGTCGAACTCCCCCCGGGCCGCACGTGCGGACAGCTTCTCCAGTGCCTCGATCCGCTTCAGTCGGTTGACGTAGTCGGCGAGGGCGCCGTTGATGGTGTCCTTCTTGGTGCTGGTCCCCATGAGGCGCATGGCCTCGGCGAGGATCGCGTCGTCGACGTCGACGTTGGTCATACTCATTTTCGCGCCTCCGTTGATGATGTGGCAAATCTATCCACGTCATCCACATTAATCGCCCGGGCGCGATATTGGCAAGTTGAAATGTCCATATTTGTGGCTACATGTCGATTGCTTAACGCAATGAGTTCGACGAAAGTGCGGCAGCCCCCGCGTGGTGACGCGGGGGCTGCCGGGGGGGAAGGCGGGCGGGTCGGGCCTGGCGGTGGGAGGCCGGGGTCAGACCTGGCGGTAGGTGGCGAGGAAGCGGCCGATGCGGTTGATGGCGGTCTCCAGGTCGTCGGCCCGGGGGAGGGTGACGAAGCGGAAGTGGTCGGGGCGGGGCCAGTTGAAGCCGGTGCCCTGGACGACGTGGATCTTCTCGCGGAGCAGCAGGTCCAGGACGAAGCGCTCGTCGTCGACGATCCGGTGGACGGCGGGGTCCAGTCGGGCGAAGGCGTACAGCGCGCCCTTGGGCTTGACGCAGCTGACGCCCGGGATCTCGTTCAGTGCCCGGTACGCGACGTCGCGCTGTTCGGCGAGGCGGCCGCCCGGCAGGACCAGGTCGTTGATCGACTGGTGGCCGCCGAGCGCGGCCTGGACCGCGTACTGGGCGGGCACGTTCGGGCACAGCCGCATGCCGGAGAGCATGGTGAGGCCCTCCAGGTAGTCGCTCGCGTGCTGCTTGGGGCCGGAGACGACCAGCCAGCCGCTGCGGAAGCCGGCCACCCGGTAGGACTTGGACAGTCCGTTGAAGGTGAGGGTGAGGACGTCGTCGGCGAGCGCGGCCAGGCAGTGGTGCTCGACGTCGTCGTAGAGGATCTTGTCGTAGATCTCGTCGGCCAGCACCATCAGCTGGTGCCGGCGGGCGAGGTCGAGGATCCCCTCCAGCAGTTCCTTCGGGTAGACGGCGCCGGTGGGGTTGTTGGGGTTGATGACCACGATCGCCTTGGTGCGGGCGGTGATCTTCGCGGCGATGTCGTCGAGGTCGGGGAACCAGTCGGCCTGCTCGTCGCAGGCGTAGTGCACCGCCTTGCCGCCGGCCAGCCGGACCACCGCCGTCCACAGCGGGTAGTCCGGCATCGGCACGAGCACCTCGTCGCCGTCGTCCACCAGCGCGGTGACGGCCATCTGGATCAGCTCCGAGACGCCGTTGCCGAGGTAGACGTCATTGACGGTCACGCCGTCGACACCGCGCTGCTGGTAGTACTGCACGACCGCGCGGCGGGCCGGCAGGATGCCGCGCGAGTCGCTGTAGCCGTGGGCACGCGGGAGGTTGCGGATGATGTCCTGGAGGATCTCCTCCGGCGCCTCGAAGCCGAACGTGGCCGGGTTCCCGGTGTTCAGCCGGAGCACGCTGTGCCCCGCCTCCTCCAGTGCGTTGGCCTGGTCGACCACCGGCCCCCGGATCTCGTAGCACACGTCATTCAGCTTGCTGGACTGCCGAAACTCCATCTGCGGCCTCCCGACCGTCACCCCACACCGACCCTGGTTGCTTTGTTCTACCAAGTAGGCACTTGGAAAGTCCAACCTTTTGGCTATGCTGATCCACATGTCACGCCGAAGCTACGACCAGTACTGCGCCGTCGCCCGCGCCCTGGACGCGGTGGGGGAGCGCTGGAGCCTCCTGATCGTCCGTGAACTCCTGGCCGGCCCGCGCCGCTACACCGACCTGCACGCCGACCTGCCCGGCGTCTCCACCGACATCCTCGCCGCGCGGCTCAAGCAGCTGGAGAGCGAGGGCGTGGTCGAGCGCCGCCGCCTGGAGCGGCCGGCCAACGCCACCGTCTACGAGCTGACCGGGCGTGGGGCCGCGCTGCGGCCGGTCGTCGAGGCGCTCGGCGGCTGGGGACTCGACGCGCTGGGGGAGCAGCGGCCGACCGACGCGGTGCGGACGCACTGGGTCACCGGCGGGGCGGTCACGGCGGGGGCGGGTCCGTCGGGTGACGCGGGCGCGGTGGGCGTAGTGGGTGCTGCGGACGCGGTGGCCGCGGTGGTCGCCGGCTGAGGTCCGCCGAGCCGCGGGGCGCGGTGGGATGGGGTGGCCGGTCGCGGGGGCGCCCGTGTGGGAGGCGCCGCGCCCGCGACCGGCGGTGGGGAGAGTGGCCGCGGCGTCCGGCACCCCCGAGGCCGGACGCCGCGGAGCCCACGGCCCGCGGTTCCTCCCCCCGGCCGTTCCTCCCGACGTTCCCCACTCTGCCCGCCGCCGATCAACGGGCGATCGGCGTCCGCTTGCCGCGGGCGTTGAGTCGTCACCGATCCGCGCGGGCGGACGGGGTACGCGGGTGGGCCCGGGACGGCGCGCGTACGATCGTCGGGCCATGGAGAACACGGAGAACACGCCCACCGCCTTTCGCAGTTACGTCGCCGTCGGGGACTCCTTCACCGAGGGCATGTGCGACGACCTGCTGCCCGACGGCCACTACCGGGGCTGGGCCGACCGCCTCGCCGCCCGGCTCGCGGCCGAACACGCGGCCGAACACGCGGCCGGACACCCGGCCGACGGCTTCCGGTACGCCAACCTCGCCGTCCGGGGCAAGCTCATCGGCCAGATCCACGACGAGCAGGTCGACCGGGCCGCCGGCCTGGGCGCCGAGCTGGTCACCCTGGCCGGCGGGCTCAATGACGTGCTGCGCCCGCGCTGCGACATCGCCCGGGTCGAGGAACTCCTCGGCTCCGCCGCCACCCGGCTGCGCGCCACCGGCGCCACCGTGGTCATGTTCAGCAGCACCGACCCCACCCGCCGGATGGCCGGCTCGGCCCGGCTGCTGCCCGCGATCCTGCGGATGAAGGACTTCGTCCACGAGCTCGCCCAGGACCCGGGCATCGCGGTGGTCGACCTGTTCTCCGCGCCCTGCTTCGACGACCGCCGGCTCTGGGCCGAGGACCGGCTCCACCTCTCGCCCGAGGGCCACCGCCGGGTCGCCGAGGCGGTGCTGGAGTCGCTCGGCCGACCCGCCGGCTTCGACTGGCGCGCCCCGCTCCCGGCCACCGCCCCGCCGACCCGCGCCGAGAAGCTGGCCGCCGACGCCCGCTGGGTCCGCACCCACCTCGGCCCCTGGATCGGCCGCCGGCTCACCGGCCGCTCCTCCGGCGACGGCCGCGCCCCGAAGCGCGCGGAGCTGGCGCCGTACGAGGGCTGAGCCCGCGCCGCAGAACTGTCGGGACCGGCAGCTTCCGGGCGCGGGCGGGTCAGCCGCGGAACAGGTTGTGGCCGACGTCCGACGGCACCGCGTCCTGGTACGGGACGGCGTCCGGGCCGGGCACCTGCTCGCCCGGGACCGGCTCGGTGCCCTCCCGGTGCAGCAGGTACACGCCGTCCTCCGACCAGACCGTCCGGTACCCGTGTGCGAGCAGCAGCTCGATCCGCTCCGCCTGCTCCCGGTCGGTCCGGAACGGGAAGGACCGCTTGTCCGCGCGGATCAGCACGTACTCGCGCCCGCGCGGCTTCTCGTCCACCAGCACCACGTCCGTCCGCGCGGTCAGCCGGGGCGCCGCCTGGTTGTCGGCCTCCACGGACGCGCCGTCCGGGACCAGGGCCGCGCCGCGCAGCAGTGCCGCCTCGCTCGGCTTCGGCTGCCAGTAGGCCGGGACGAACAGGTTCGCCATCCCCAGCGGCACCGCGGCCGCGACGGTCAGGGCCGCCGCCGCCACCCCGAGCCGCCGGGTGAGCGCCCGGCCGTGGCAGCGGCCCAGCACCTCCAGCGCGGCGACCAGCAGGATCGGCCACAGGAACGCGTCGTAGTGCCGGGCGATCGACCAGTGGTTCGGGTTGCTGGACAGCACCCGCTCGGCCAGCAGCGGGACAGCCAGCAGCACGGTCGCCGAGCGGAGCGGCAGGGCGAACAGGGCGCCGAAGATCCAGAGCAGCAGCAGCGGCTTCAGCGGGGCGTCGAAGGAGGCCGCGATCAGCCGGGTCGGGTCCGCCAGGACATTGGCGACCGCCGAGCCGCCGTCCGCGCCGAGCGCCTGGTAGTTCCAGTAGTAGCCGGGCACGCCGCCCATCGCGGGCACCAGCTTCGCGATGGCGACCGCCGAGGCGAGCGGACCGCCGAGCAGCAGCCCCGCGCCCCAGCGCACGGCCGGACGGCGCCGGGCCGGATCCGGGTCCCGCCGGGCCCGCAGCAGCAGCACCAGGCCGTAGGCGCCCACGGCCAGGCCCATGTCCTCCTTGGTGCAGCACAGCAGCAGGCCGGCCAGCGCCGAGGCCCAGTACTGCCGGGCCATCCCGCGCTCCAGCATCAGCAGTGTGAGCGGCACCGCGAAGGCCACCTCGTGGAACCCGCCGCGCGAGGCCACCAGCAGCGGCCACCCCAGCCCGTACGCGAGCGCGGCCAGGTCGGCGGCACGGCGGGCGGTGCGCGGGTCGGCGTCGGCGAAGCAGCGCCCGGCGATCCGGCGGATCAGCGGCACCCCGGCGGCGAAGCAGAGCGCCTGGCCGAGGAGCAGCGAGCGCGGGTCGTCCCAGAGCCAGTAGAGCGGTGCCATCAGCGCGATCACGGGGGAGAAGTGGTCGCCGAGCAGCGAGAAGCCGGGCGGGAACTCGTGGTGGAAGCTCTTCAGCGTCGAGACCGGCAGACCGAGGTGCGCGTAGCCGCGCACGCCCTGGTCGAAGATCCCGAGGTCGAAGCCGCCGAGCTGGGCGGTGGTCCACTGCTGGAGGCCGATCGCGAGGCAGACCGCGAAGCAGAGCAGGGTGAGGCCCAGCGTGCGGGCGCGCGGCGGGATCCGGAGAGCCGGTTCGGCGGCGGGGTCGGCCGGGTCGGCGTCGGTGCTGGCCGAGATGGCGGTGTTGGCTGAGATGGCGGTGCCGGCTGAGCTGATGGTGCTCGTGGCGTCCTCGGCGCCCTCGGTGTCCGGGTACGGCGTCACGTCGTGCCGGGACATGCCTTGGGTCCTCCGTTGGTGCTGTGGTGCGCTGAGCTGCGGTGCTGAGTTGCGGTGCTGCGGCGCCGGTGCGGTGCTGCCGGTGCTTCGGTGCTGGGGTTCGGCCGACCACACTAACCGACGGCCGTTCGAAGCGGTCGGTACGCTCTACAGCGCACCACTCGTCGTCCTGGAGGAACAACAGCACCGTGAGCGTCCCGAGCCTCAACCTTGTCTCCGACTGCGGTAGCTGCTTCGGGCTGTGCTGTGTGGCACTGCCGTTCGCCGCCGGCACGGACTTCGCCGTCGACAAGGCCGCCGGCACCCCCTGCCGCAACCTCCGGACCGACTTCACCTGCGGGATCCACGAGCGGCTGCGCGAGACCGGCTTCCCCGGCTGCACCGTCTACGACTGCTTCGGCGCCGGTCAGCAGGTCTCCCAGGTGGTCTTCGGCGGGCGCAGCTGGCGGGAGGCGCCGGAGACCGCCCGGACGATGTACGAGGTGTTCCCGGTGGTGCGGCAGCTGCACGAGCTGCTCCAGTACCTCACCGAGGCGCTCACCTTCGCCCCGGCCCGCCCCGTCCACGGGGAGCTGCGCCGGGCCCTGGAGGAGACGGAGCGGCTGGCCGGCGGCACGCCGCAGGAGATCCTGGCGGTCGACGTCCCCGCGCACCGGCAGACGGTGGCCGAGCTGCTGCTCCGGGCCAGCGAACTGGTCCGGGCCGCCGTGCCGCGTCGGCGCGAGCACCGGGGGGCGGACCTCTTCGGCGCCCGCCTGCGGGGAGCGGACCTGCGTGGGGCCAACCTCCGGGGCGCGATGCTGGTCGCGGCCGACCTGTCCGGGGCCGACCTGCGGCTCGCCGACCTCGTCGGCGCGGACCTGAGGGACGCGAACCTGGCCGGCGCCGATCTGACCGAGGCGCTCTTCCTCACCCAGGCCCAGCTGAACGCGGCCCGCGGCGATGCCACCACCCGCCTCCCGGCCGCCCTGAAGCGTCCCGCGCACTGGCCGGAGACGGTCGACGCCGCGGCCCCGGCCGGACGCGCGCCCCGCAGGCAGCAGGCCGGCTCGGGCTCGGGCACCGGTACCCGTTCCGGTTCGGGCTCCGGCTCGGGCACCCGTTCCGGTTCCGGTTCCGGCTCGGGTTCCGGCTCCGGCGGCCGGTCGAAGGGCGGCGGCGGCCGTCAGGGCAGGCCGCGTCGCGGCTGAGCGGGCCGGGGCGGTGGGGTCGGCCGCTCCGACGCGCGGGTCAGCCGGTGAGCAGGCGTGGACCGGTCGTGGGATGTCGGCGGAACAGCGCGCACCCGGACCCGGCGAGGAGCAGCAGGGCGACCGCGGCGAGGGCGTAGGGGGAGCCGGCCGGGTGGAGCGGCCAGGCCCAGGGGCGGGGGCTGCCGTCCGGGTGCCAGCCCGCCGCCGAGCAGACCAGGGGGACGGCGGCGAGCGCGGCCGCGGCCGGGCGGTGGCCGATCAGGGGGTGGAACAGCAGCGCGAGGCCGAGGTAGCCGGCGATGTTGCGGGCGACGACCAGTGCGAGCGCCCCCTGCCCGGCGGCGTACGCGAGGCTGCCGCAGGTGGCTCCGGCGGCGGCCAGGGTGAGCGCGAGGCCGACGTCCAGTCCGCGCAGGAATCGCCCGGCGACGGTCTCGGTCCGCAGATCGCCCCGGCCCAGCCCGTACAGCAGGAACACCGCCGGGAGCAGCGTGATCACGTGCGCGAGCAGGAAGTGCCCGGCCTGGCCGTGCAGCGCCGGCACCGGCAGTTCGCCGTCGCCGAGGAGCAGACCGGCGGCGACCGTCCCGGCGAGGACGGCGACGAGCAGCGGCACCGCGCGTGCCTTGCACCACCAGATCACCGCTCACCCCCGATCGTCGCGCCGCTGTGCGGGACCGGAGGGGGCAGGGTGCCGCAGTCGGCCAGGGCGTCCAGGGTGTTCCGGTACCAGGCGAGCTGGACGGCCTCGGGCAGCTGGAGCAGTTGGGCCGCGCGGGTGCTGTCGGCCGGGGTGAAGCGGCCGTCGGCGGTGCCCCCGGGGGTTCCGGTGGCCCCGGTCGCGGTGGCGGTCGCGGTGGCGGTGAGCCAGGCGGTGGCCGTGCCGGTGGCGGCCGCGGCGGGGTAGGGGTCGCCCCGGCGGGCGCAGTCCGGGGTGCGGGGGAGCAGTCCGCCGACCACGGCGGCGGTGACGTCCGGCGCCCGCGCGTCGGTCGGGACCCCGAGCCCGGCCTCGCCCGGACCGGGCCGGGCGGCCATGGTGAACACCGCCGGGACGGGGACGCCGCGTCCGGCCAGGACCTCGGTCGTCCGCCGGACCTCCTCGCGGACCAGCACCGAGCGGGCGGCGCCGAGCTCGGGCCAGAGGCAGACGCGCGGCTGTCCGGAGTCGCAGCGCAGCGCGGCGGAGGACCGGGGGCGCACCGGTTCGGGGCCGAGGTCGCGGGCGGTCCAGCCGCCCAGCGCGACCCCGCCCGCCGTGACCGCGAGCGCGGCGGCGAGGGCGAGCGGGCTCCCGCGCCGTCGGACCAGCAGGACCGCAGCCGCGCAGACCGCCCCGGAGAAGGCCAGCGAGGCCGCCACCGCCCGCCCGTCCAGCACCTGGTCCACCGCGCAGCAGTCGGACAGTCCGCCGCCGACCAGGTGTCGCGGCCAGTAGGTGTCGAAGGCGACCGGGTAGGCGTTCAGGACGAAGCTGCTGATCAGTGCGAGCGGGACGGCGACCACCGGCGCGAGCACCCGGCCGACGACCGAGCCGACCAGGGTGTTGGCGAGCAGCAGGCCGGCCCAGACGGCGAGGACGCCCGGCTGGGGCACGCCGTCCGCCGTGCCGCCGGCCAGCGCCGCGGTGGTGAGCGCGGCGAGCATGCCGAGCCCGCCCATCAGCGCGACCGGCAGCAGCACCGGGGTGGTGATGGCCAGCGCGGAGCGCACCGGCGAGCGGCTGAACACACCGCCCCGGTGCAGCCGGCCGCCCTCCCAGGCGCCGGCGGCGGCACAGGCCGCGCAGGCGAACGGCAGCGCGAGGCTGGCGTGCCCGGCGGCGGCGAGCCCGTAGGCCGGGGTGACCCAGGCGGTCAGCTCGTCGCCGAGCGCGACCAGGACGAAGCCGAGCAGGAACGGCAGCACCCGGGTGCCCGCCGAGACCCTCAGGACGGTGCGCAGCAGCATGTCAGGTCTCCCGCTCGATCAGGCGCGCGTACGCGGCCTCGGCGCTCGGCGCACCCGCGGCGGTTCCCGTTCCCGTTCCCCGGCCCGGGACGGCCGTCGTCGGACGGCCGGAGCCGTCGGTCCCGTACTCGGTCCCGTTCCCGGAGGACCCCCTCCCGTTCCCGGACCCGGCCGCTGTCCCGCCCTCGGCCGCCAGCGCGTGGAAGTCCTCGGTGGCCCCCTGGAATCTGACCTGCCCCCGGTCCAGCACCACCACCTGCCGGTACGTCCCGATGAGGTCCTCGGTCTGATGGGTGGAGACGATCACGTTCACCTCGCTCGTCAACTCCTCCACCAGGGTGCGGAACACCGCCCGCTGGGTGGGGTCGAGGCCGGCGGTCGGCTCGTCCATCAGGATCAGTTCGCTGTGGTGGGCGAGGCAGCCGGCGATGCCCATCCGGCGCAACTGGCCGCCGGACAGCCGGTGTCCGGCCCGGTCGGCCAGCTCGCCGAGGCCGACCCGGGCGAGCGCCATCGCCGAGGCCCGCCAGGCGGCGGCCCTGGACATGCCCTTCAACCAGCCGCAGTACGCGACCTGTTCGCGCACGCTGAGGCCCGGGACCGGGGTGATCTGCTGCGGCAGCCAGGCCACCGCGCGCCGGTAGGCCGCCCGGTCGCCCGCGCCGGCCGCCGGATTGACGCCGTGCCAGCTGACGGACCCCCGGTGCGGGCTCAACTGCGAGGCGGCGAGGGCCATGAGGGTGGATTTGCCCGCGCCGTTGGGGCCGAGCAGGACGGTGGCCGGATTGTCGATCCGCAGATCGAGGCCGGTGAAGAGACAGGCCTTCCGGCCGTACTGGAATTCGATGCGCTGGAATTCAAGGGCCATGGCAGGGTCGACGCATTTCGCTCGGGAAAGGGGCGCGGGGTGCCGGCGGGCGGGGGCGGCCGCCGGCTCCGCACGTCGAGGGGGTGAGTCGGTGAGGGCGGGCCGTGGAGGCGGGAGAAGAGCGCGGCCCGGGTGGCGGTGCTCAGTACCGGGTGGTCACGGTGTCCACCCAGAGCCTGGAGCCGCTGCGCACGCCCTCCAGCATGAAGTAGTAGTCGCCGGCGCTCTGGTCGCCCCAGCTGGAGGTGTCGCAGTGGTTGGAGCGGTGTCCGTAGGCCTTGTCGGGCCCGAAGACGTCCTTGTAGAGCTGGAGGTCGGCGTCCTTGAAGTCGTTGTTCCCGGTCTGGCAGCCCTGGAAGGTGACGGAGGTGGCGACGTCGTCGCGGTCGCTGTCCGCCCATCGGCGGGACTCCGAGCCGGGGCCCCAACTGCTGATGTAGGACGCCCAGGAGCCCTCGGCGAGGGCAGGGGTGGCGCCGGCGAAGCCGAGCAGCGCGGCGGTCACCAGCAGGCCGCGGAGCATGCGGCCGGAGCGGTTCTCTGCGTCCATGGTCCGTCCGATCAGTCCGGTGGCGCCGCCGGTCGGGCGGCGCCATGCAGGCAGAAGGAAACGAGCGGAGGTTCGACCGTAACGGTCGCGGTCACCCGGTCGGCCGAGCCCCTGCGGAAATGACCTTAGCGTGCACGAACAGGTGGCCAGCACTATTTTTTCCGGCCATTCGGGCAGGCGTGGCCGGAGAGCGGAACTCTGGCAAGCGGATGATCGAGGGTCGTCGAAATCTCCCGGACCGAACGCCTTTCCGGCGAAAATCGATCTGCAATGTTCGCTTTTCTTCTACTGCTCGACCGATTCCTTTTTCATGTGATTGTCGCTCCGGTATCGCCCTGGCTGGTTCCGGCTTACCGCTGGGCGCCCTCGGGCCGGTCCGGAAGCAGCCGCGCGCGCAGCCGGCCGATCAGCGCCTCGTCCACCCCGACCGTGCCGGTGGCATAGGCGTGGACCGAGCCGTGGGTGGCGGTCAGGTCCGCGAGTACGAGCCGGATCACGTCCTCCGGCGCGCGTCCGAAGCCCGGCCAGCGCAGCGTGCGCCCCGGGTTGGCGGCGTGCCAGTCGGCCACCAGCCGCGCGGTGGCGAGTTCGGTGAGCGCGAAGTCGGCAGCCACGTCGTCCTCGCCGACGCCGAGCAGGCTCAGTACCAGTGCGGCGATCAGCCCGGTGCGGTCCTTGCCCGAGGCGCAGTGGAACACGACCGGCCGGTCCGCGTCGGCGATCAGTTCCAGGACGGTGCGGATCTCCGCGACGCCGTCCTCGGCCACCTCGGCGAAACGATCCGCCAGGTAGCGCCACGGGTCGAGGTCCGGGTCGATCTCGGCCTGGTCGTACGGCCGGTGCTCGATCGAGAGGTTGTGGTACGCGACGCCCTCCAGCTCCGGCAGCCGGCCCTTGCGGGCGATCTCCCACGGGTAGCGCAGGTCGATCACGGTGCCGATGTCCAGCGCCCGGAACCGTTCCTGGTCGGCGGGCGAGGTGAGCATGCCGAGCGAGGCCGAGCGGTAGAGCCGCCCCCACCGGACCGTCCGCCCGTCGGCGGTCGGGTAGCCGCCCAGGTCACGGAAGTTGTGCGGTCCCTCGAAGGCGATGTGGCGTGTCATGTTCGCACCCTATCGGGCCGGTCCGCTGCGGCCGACGGTCGCTCAGGGGTGCTCGGGCGCCGCGACCAGCGCCTCCAGCAGGCCAGGGAAGCGCTCCGCGAACTCCTCGCCCCGCAGCGCGTTCATCCGCGAGGTGCCCACGTAGTGCTGGCGGATCAGTCCGGCCTCGCGCAGGACGTGGAAGTGGTGGGTGGCGGTCGACTTGCTGACCGGCAGCTCGATCACCCCGCACGGCAGGTCCTCGCCGGCCGCGTGCAGCGCACGGACGATCTGCCGCCGCACCGGGTCGACGAGGGCCTCCAGTACCTGCTGGAGCGTGATCGTCCGCAGGTCGGGGTGCGGGGGGACGCGGTCCCGGGCGGGGGTGGAGCCGGTGCGCGGTGCGGTTCGGGCCATCGGTGGTCGGCCTCCTGTCCTGTGGTCGGCCATCGTACGACATCGGTCGAAGTACGAGGAGGGTAGAAGTACGATCGGAATCAAAGTTTGACACTCACCGTACTTTGGGCTTGGCTGGGCAGCGCGAGAACGCGTTGATCACCTGCGGCGAAAGGAAGTTGAACCATGGTCAGGACCGTGCTGTTCCACGAGCTGGGCGGGCCCGAGGTGCTGCGGCTGGAGGAGGCGCCGATCGCCGATCCCGGCCCCGGTGACCTGCTGGTCCGCATCGACGCGATCGGCCTCAACCGCGCCGAGGTGCTGTACCGCACCGGCCAGTACATCGAGGACGTCCGGGAGTTCCCCGGCCGCCTCGGCAGCGAGGCCGCGGGTGTCGTCGAGGCGGTCGGCCCGGCCGTGACCGGGTTCGCCGTCGGCGACGCGATCAGCGTGGTGCCGGCCTTCTCCATGAACGACTACGCCGTCTACGCGGAGCGGGCGGTCGTCCCGGCGAACGCGGTGGTGCACCGGCCCGAAGGGCTCGACGCGGTCGGCGGCGCGGCGGTCTGGATGCCCTATGTCACCGCGTACGGCGCCATGGTGGAGGCCGGCGGCCTGCGGGCCGGCGACACCGTGGTCATCACGGCGGCCTCCAGCAGTGTGGGTCTGGCGGCGATCCGGACCGCCAGCCGGGTCGGCGCCGTCCCGATCGCCACCACCCGCACCCCGGCCAAGCGCGAGGCCCTGCTGAAGGCCGGTGCCGCCGAGGTCGTCGTCACCGAGGAGGAGGACCTCGCCGCCCGCGTCCTGGAGCTGACCGGCGGCCGGGGTGCGGACCTCGCCTTCGACGCCGTCGCCGGGCCCGGTGTCGTCGACCTCGCCCGCGCCCTCGCCCAGGGCGGCACCCTTCTCCTCTACGGAGCCCTCAGCGGCGAGGACACCCCGTTCCCACCGATGCCGGTGATGAAGGGCAAGTCCATGCGCAGCTACACCCTGCACGAGATCACCACCGACCCCGAGGGCCTGCGCCGCGCCGAGGCCTTCGTCGCCTCCGGTCTGCGCACCGGTTCCTTCGAGCCCACGGTGGACCGGGTCTTCCCCTTCGAGGAGATCGCCGACGCCCATCGGTACCTGGAGGGCGGCAGCCAGATCGGCAAGATCGTCGTGAGGGTCGACCACTGACGGTCTATGGGTGGCAGGGTCGTGATGCCGGTCGTCATCTACGACCGCGCCGACCGGGCGGCCTCGACGGAGACGATCGGCGACAAGGTCGGGCGGTCCCGAAGACCGTCGTCGAGTACGATCCGGCGCACGACAGAACGGGGGCGGACCATGCAGAAGAGGCGCACTCCGTGGGCGATCGCCTACTTGCTGGTCGGACTCGTCTGCTTGCTGACGGCCGTGGCCGTGGCCGCGTCGAGCACCAGGGTCGACGACCTCGTCCCCATCGCCGTATTCGGAGTTCCGGGCCTGGTGCTGACGCTCCGCGCCCCGATGTTCGGCGTGTCCTTCGGCGCCTCCGGTGTGAAGTACTCCGGACTGCTCAACTCGCGCTCCTACCCGTGGTCCGAGGTCCAGGAGGTGAAGTCCGCCGTTGTGACCGGGACGGTGTTCTCCTCCAACGTTCCGGAGCTGGTGCTGGCCTCCGGCAAGGTCGACCAGCTGTCGATCCTGGCGGGCTACGGGGCGGGGGGAAACACGCAGAACGAGCGGGTCGAGCAACTGGTGACCGAACTGGAGACGACCCGTACCGCCGCCCTCCCCGCGTGACGCCGATGTTCCCGGGCCGCGCAGCCGGCCGATTCTCGAGGAGCACGGAATGGCGTCGATGTACGGACCACTGCGGTACGGGCCGGACTGCGCCCGGCTGGGGCACCGGGAACGCCGGGCCGGGGAGCCGGTGTTCGACCGGGAGGCGCTGCACCGGATCCCGCACGTCCCGCCGTGGACGCGGGACCGTGCGGTCGACCGGATCGTCGACGCGCTGCCGGGCCCGAACGCGGCCCTGAACGCGGCCCCGAACGCGGACCTGAATGCGGCCCTGAATGCGGCCCCGAACGTGGCCCCGAACGCGGACCCCGATGCGACAACGGATCAGGCTCCCGCTCCGGATTGGGATCGGCGATGATGGGGAGGATGTGACGGGTCGTGGGGACGGTCGTCCGGGGCGGCCCGTGCCGGACGAGCGCGCGGAGGCCCGATGGAGCACGGTATCGACCGCAACCTCGCCACGTCCGCGGACCGGGCGGACTACCTGGTCGAGCTCTCCAACATCGTCCGCCGCACCGACTTCGGCGGGCCCGCGCCGAGGTCGCTGCACCGGCTGGGCCTGGTGGTGGACGCGCTGGTGCGGCTCACCGGGGACCGGCGGGTGGCCGTCTACTGCGTCGCCGACCGCAGCCTGCTGGGCGGGCGGCGGGAGTTCACCGAGCCCGGGGACGCGCCGACGCTGGCTCGCTGGGTCGCGGAGGGGCTGGTCGAGGAGGTGCCGGACGCCGACGAGCGGGTGCTGGAGATCGCCGGCATGACCGGGATCCAGGTGGTGACCGGCGACTACTACGACGACCACCGGATCGAGCACCCGTGGATCCAGGGCAACACCTGGCAGTTCCTGCGGCCGGAGGCGGCCGGGCGGGGCGCGGTCCGGCTGGCGCCGCTGGACATGGGGCACCGGACCGGCGCGGAGATCTCCAAGAAGATGGAGCTGTCCGCGCTCAAGAAGCAGGGGCTGCTGACCGCCGCCCGCAAACCGCTGGTCGAGGTGGTCGGGCGGGCCTGGCGCTGCCCGGACGCGCGGTGCAGCCTCTACAGCGTGCACCGCGGCGGGCGGGTGATGCTGCCGCGGATGCGCGGCGGCGTGCCGACCTGCGAGCTGCACGGCACCCCGCTGCTCGACGACGGGGCCCGGCCGGGTGCCGCCCAGGTGAAGCTGGTGCTGGACGGGGAGTGCGTGGGCCGGTTCACCCTCGACGAGGGCGCGCGCACCGAGGTCGGCCGCGCCCCCGGGACGGCGGACGGCATCGCGCTGGCCGGGCTGCTGCCCGCCGAGCGCGCCGCCCGGGTCAGCCGCCGGCACCTGCTGGTCGCGGTGCAGGGCGGCGCCGTGGTGGTGCGGGACACCAGCACGTACGGCAGCCGGATCCGGGTGGCCGGGCGGCGCGGGCACCTTGGCCCGTGGGAGCCGTTCGCGGCGGGGGCCGACCGGCCGTTCCGCCCGGGCGACGAGGTCGAACTCACCCCCGGCCTGGTGCTGACCCGCAGCGGGCGCCGCTTCCCGGCCGAACTGGCCGGGGCCTGGCGGGCGGAGGGGGCCCGTACCCCGCTGCCGCCGGGCGCGGCGGAGCCGACCCGCTTCGTCTGAGGCAGCCCCCCGGCCCCTTGGACGCTGCGGTCCGTCAGACGCTGTGGTCCGTCAGACGCTGCGGTCCGTCAGGACCTCGCGGACGACGTGGCGGGCGTTGGCGGCCAGCGGGGGGTTGGTGGTGCGGTAGTAGGGCAGTTGGACGAGGGCGATGGAGAGTGCCCAGGCGCGGCCGCGTTCCCAGGTGGCGTCGTCGACCGCCAGGGCGGAACGGAAGGCCGGGCGGGCGGACGCCGGGAGCACGTTCCAGGCGGCGATCAGGTCGACCGTCGGGTCGCCCGCCCCGAGCAGGCCGAAGTCCAGGACGGCGCCGAGGCGTTGGCCGGCGACCAGGAGGTTCCCGGCGGTGAGGTCGCCGTGCACCCAGGCGGCCGGTCCGGTGGGCTCGGGCAGCCGCAGCGCCTTGTCCCAGAGCGCGGTGGCCGCCCCGGTGTCGATCACGCCGCGCAGCCGTCCGACCGCCGCGCGGGTGGCGGCGTCGCGGCCGGACAGCGGTCCGCCGCGGGAGGCCGGCGGGGCGTCCGGCTCCGGCTCGACGGAGCGCAGCGCGCCGAGGAACCCGGCCAGGTCCCGGGCGAGTTGTCCGGGGTCGGCGAGCGCCCCGGGGGCCGGGTTGACGCCACCCAGCCAGCGCAGCACCGACCACTCCCACGGGTAGGCGGCGGTCGGCCGGCCGTGGGCGACCGGTATCGGCACCGGTACGGGCAGCCGCGGCGCGAGGCGGGGCAGCCAGTGCTGCTCGCGCGCGATGTTCCCGGCGGCCCAGGCGGCCCGGGGCAGCCGCACGGCGAGGTCGGCGCCGAGCCGGAACATCGCGTTGTCCGTGGCGGTGATGCCGACCGGGGTCAGCGGCAGGCCCGTCCACTGCGGGAACTGGGCCGCGATCAGCCGTCTCACCAAGCCGGTGTCGATGACGGGTTCTTCGTCGTGCAGACGGTCGTGCAGGAAGTCGTCGTCGTGCATGCGGTCGGGCGTCCGGGCGGCTGCGCACATGCCCGGCACTGTACGCCGGGACGGGCCCCGCGATCAGGCGGATTTCGAACACCAGGGTGAGAACATGAGGATTTCACAGGGGCGTTGGGTTTCGCGGGGGGCGCTCGGGGACTCGGTGGTGCTGCCGGGAGCCGCCGGTCCTGGCCCGGCCGGGGCCGCCGCCGCGCCACGCCCGGGGTGGTGGGGGCGGGGCGGGGCGTCGGTGGCGGCTGTCAGAATGCGGGGGTACGGACAGCAACTCTGAAGAAGGTGACCGGCTTCGTGACCACGCCAGTCGAACAGGCGGCCCAGCAGGCCCAGCAGGCGATCGGGCGGAAGATCGCCGAGGAACTGGGCGTCCGCGAGGGGCAGGTGAAGGCGGCGGTCGAGCTGCTGGACGGCGGCGCGACCGTGCCGTTCGTGGCCCGTTACCGCAAGGAGGCCACCGACTCGCTGGACGACGCGCAGCTGCGCACCCTGGAGGAGCGGCTGCGCTACCTGCGGGAGCTGGAGGAGCGCCGCGCCGCCGTCCTGGAGTCGGTCGAGGCGCAGGGCAAGCTGGACGACGAGCTGCGGGCGCGGATCCTCGCCGCCGACTCCAAGGCGCGGCTGGAGGACATCTACCTCCCGTTCAAGCCGAAGCGGCGCACCAAGGCCCAGATCGCCCGCGAGGCCGGTCTGGAGCCGCTGGCGGACACCCTGCTCGCCGACCCGACGCAGGACCCGGCGGCGCTGGCCGCGGGGTACCTCAACGAGTCGGTCGCGGACGGCGCCGCCGCACTGGAGGGCGCCCGGGCGATCCTGGTCGAGCGGTTCGGTGAGGACGCCGACCTGGTCGGCTCGCTGCGCGAGCGGATGTGGACCAGGGGCCGGCTGGTCGCCACCGTCCGCGAGGGCAAGGAGCAGGAGGGCGCGAAGTTCGCCGACTACTTCGACTTCGCGGAGCCGTACACCAAGCTCCCCTCGCACCGGATCCTGGCGATGCTGCGCGGCGAGAAGGAGGAGGTGCTGGACCTCGACCTGTCCCCGTACGACGGCGACGAGGGCGGTGACCTGCCCGGCGCGAGCGACTACGAGCAGCGGATCGCCGCCCGCTTCGGCATCGCCGACCACGGCCGCCCGGCCGACAAGTGGCTCGGCGACACCGTCCGCTGGGCCTGGCGCACCCGGGTCCTGGTCCGGCTCGGCATCGACCTGCGCGGCCGGCTGCGCGCCGAGGCCGAGGACGAGGCGGTCCGGGTGTTCGCGGCGAACCTGCGGGACCTGCTGCTGGCCGCCCCGGCCGGCACCCGCGCCACCATGGGCCTGGACCCGGGCTTCCGGACCGGCGTGAAGGTCGCCGTGGTGGACGCCACCGGCAAGGTGCTCGGCCACGACACGATCTACCCGCACCAGCCGGCCAACAAGTGGGACGCCGCGCTGGCGACCCTGGCCGCGCTGGCGAAGAAGCACGGCGTGGACCTGGTCGCCATCGGCAACGGCACCGCCTCGCGGGAGACCGACAAGCTCGCCGAGGACCTCCTCAAGCGGCACCCGGAGCTGGGTGTGACCAAGGCGATGGTCAGCGAGGCCGGCGCCTCGGTGTACTCGGCCTCCGCGTTCGCCTCGCAGGAGCTGCCGGACCTCGATGTGTCGATCCGCGGCGCGGTGTCGATCGCCCGCCGGCTCCAGGATCCGCTGGCCGAGCTGGTCAAGATCGACCCCAAGTCGATCGGCGTCGGCCAGTACCAGCACGACCTGAGCGAGGTGAAGCTCTCGCGCTCGCTGGACGCCGTGGTCGAGGACTGCGTCAACGCGGTGGGCGTGGACGTCAACACCGCCTCCGCGCCGCTGCTGACCAGGGTCTCCGGCATCACCGGCACGCTCGCGGACAACATCGTCGCGCACCGGGACGCCAACGGCCCGTTCCGCACCCGCAAGGAGCTCAAGAACGTCGCCCGGCTCGGCCCGAAGGCCTTCGAGCAGTGCGCGGGCTTCCTGCGGATCCCGGACGGCGACGACCCGCTGGACGCCTCCGGCGTGCACCCGGAGGCGTACCCGGTGGTGCGCCGGATCCTGGCCGCGACCGGCGGGGAGCTGCGCGAGCTGATCGGCAACGGCAGCCGGCTGCGCGCGCTGCGGCCGGGCGACTTCGCGGACGGCACCTTCGGCGTCCCGACCGTGACCGACATCCTGGGCGAGCTGGACAAGCCGGGCCGCGACCCGCGTCCGGCGTTCCGCACCGCCACCTTCAAGGAGGGTGTCGACAAGATCGGCGACCTGGAGGTCGGCATGGTGCTGGAGGGCGTGGTGACCAATGTGGCCGCGTTCGGCGCCTTCGTCGACGTGGGTGTGCACCAGGACGGCCTGGTGCACGTCTCGGCGCTGTCGAAGAACTTCGTCAAGGACCCGCGCGAGGTGGTCAAGCCGGGCGACATCGTGACCGTCCGGGTCACCACGGTGGACGTGCCGCGCAAGCGGATCGGGCTCACCCTGCGGCTGGACGACGAGGTCGGTCGCGGTGGCGGCGAGGGCGGGCGGGGCGAGGGCGGGCGCGGCGGCGACCGGCAGGCGCGCCCGCCGCGCCAGGAGCGGCGCGGCGGCCAGAGCGGTCAGGGTGGCGGTCAGAGCGGCCAGGGCGGTCGTGGTCAGGGCGGCGGCGGTCAGGAGCGCCGGGACCGGGGCGGTTCCGGCGGCTCGGGCGGCTCTGGGGCGCTGGGCAACAGCGCCATGGCGGACGCGCTGCGCCGGGCCGGTCTGGCCGGCGGGGGCGGTTCGGACGACCGCCGCTCCGGGCGGCGCTGACACACGGCGTGGTGGCCGGGGGACGCGCGTCCACCGGCCACCACGCGGGCCGTACCGGGCTCAGACCAGCAGCTTGTCCTTGGCCCGCTGGTACTCCTCCTCGGAGATGGACCCGTTGGCCTTGAGTTCGGCGAGCTTCGCCAGGTCGTCGACGTGGCTGCGGCCCGTGCCCGCGTCCCCGGTGCCGCCCTCGCCCGGGGTGCCAGCTGCGTCCCGGATGTACGCCTTGAACGCGGCGTCGGCCTTCTGGGCCTGGGCGACATCGCGTTCCCCCATGCTCTTGCCGCGCACGATCACGTACACCAGCACGCCGATCAGTGGCAGCAGGATCACCAGGATCATCCAGCCGGCCTTGGCCCAGCCGCCCATGTCGTGGCTGCGGAAGATGTCCGTGATGATCTTGAACAGCAGGAAGAACCAGAGGATCCAGAGGAACAGCTCCAGCATCGTCCAGAAGATGTTGAGCAGCGGGTAGTTGTCCATGACGGCTCCCGTCGGTGCGGGCCCGATAAGGACCCGAGTCCCTTCGAGTCATATCACCGCGAATCGGGCGCCGTGCTGCCGTACTGAGCCATTCCGGTGAGCTTCGGGACGCCGCCCGGCGAGCCTACGGGCTCGGCTCAGCGCGGTCGCGACCGCAGCTCCACCGCCAGCGCGATCAGCTCGCCCCACCAGGCGTCGTGGCCGTCCAGCAGCAGCCGCCGGGCCTCGTCCGGCTCCACCGCCCGCACCTCGACGACCTGCTCGCCGTCGTCCGGGTTGGTCGGCACCGAGTCCACCGCCACGTCGGCCCAGCCCCAGAGCCACGCCTTCTCCGGGTGCGGCTGCCACGGCCGGTAGGGCACCGGGTCGTCGGTCACGCAGCGGTGCGCCCCCAGCCAGACCGGGTCGCCGAGCAGCCGGGCGCCGGCCTCCTCGCGCAGCTCGCGGACCAGGCAGGAGTCCACGGACTCGTTGTGCTCGCGGGTGCCGCCGGGCAGGAACCAGTGGTTCCGGTCGTCGCGGCAGAGCACCACCCGGTCGCCCTCGGTGAAGCCCACCAGGTGGATGTTGGTGACCAGCTCGTCCGGCGGCAGGACGGTCGAGAACTGCGCGTCGTAGCGACCCCAGGCCCAGTACTGCGGGGCGTGCAGGGCGGGGAAGAGCGCGGCCAGCTCGGTGGCCCGGGACGCGTCACCGGGCCGGGGCGGTCTGGGGATCAACGGCGCCCCGGCCGCCCCGCCCGCCCCGGGCGTATCGGTGGCAGCGGTGACATCGGTGGCAGCGGCGACATCAGTGGCGTCGGTGGCATCGGCCGCCCCGGCCGCATCGGTGGCATGGCTGGCATCGGTGGTATCGGTCATTCGGTGATCGTAGTCCCGGCCGGACGCAGCAGGGGGGTGGTCTGGTGAGCCAGGGTCAGCTCCGCGGCGTCGATCGCCCGGGGCCGGCGCGGGACCTTCGCCTCCAGTGGCTGCCGCACCCAACTGCCCAGCGAGATCTCGGCGGTGATGCCCGGACCGAAGCCCGCGATCAACCCCTGGGTGCCGTCCTCGACCCCGCCCTCCTCGAACATCCGGGCCAGCGCGTCGAAGACCACGGCGCTGGCGATGTTGCCGCGTTCGGTGAGCGTGGCCCGGGAGAACCGGAACGCGGCCGGCTCCAGGTTGAGGAAGCGGCAGAGGTCGTCGAGGATCCGTGGACCGCCCGCGTGCACGATGTAGAAGCCGAGGCCGGAGACGTCCCAGGCGTGGTCGGTGGCCAGGGCGCGCAGGGCGGGCGCGAGCATCTCCATGGTGCCGGGCACGCGCTTGTCGAGCTGGAAGTGGAAGCCGGTGTCCTTGACCCCGTAGGAGATCCAGTGCTCGGTGTCGGGGACGAGGTGCGAGCCGTTCCGCTCCAGGTGGACGCCGGTGCCGCCGTGGCCGCGCAGCACGACGGCGGCGATCGCGTCGCCGAACAGCCCGTTGGAGAGCAGCGAGCCGACGCCGAGGTCGGTGGGCTGGTAGCAGAGCGAGCAGAACTCGCAGGCGACGATGAGCACATTGGCGCCGGGGTAGGCGCGGCAGAAGTCGTGCGCCCGGTTGACGGCGGCGCCGCCGGCCGCGCAGCCGAGCTGGGCGATCGGCAGTTGGCGGGTGTCGGAGCGGAACCCCATGCTGTTGATCAGCCAGGCGGTCAGCGAGGGCATCATGAAGCCGGTGCAGGACACGTAGAGGATGAGGTCGATGTCCTGGGCGGTGAGGTCGGCGTGGCCGAGGGCGCGCTCGACCACCTCGGGGACGCGGCGTTTGGCCTCCCGCTCGTAGACGGCGTTGCGCGTGGTGAAACCGGGGTGCCGGAGGGTCTCCTCGATGGGCTGGACCAGGTGCCTGGTTTGCACTCCGGTGTTCTCGATCAGCCGTAGGGCGAGCCCGAGTTGCGGGTGGTCGGCGTGCAGGGTGCGCGCCAGGTCGAGGGTCTCGTCGAGCGTGATGACGTGCTCGGGGACGGCGACGGCGGGGCGGCAGAGAGTTGGCATGGCGGGGTTCTCCGATGGGCAGGTGGCCTGTGGGCAGGGCTCCTGCGGGCAGGTGGCCTGCGGCTGGGGGCGGTCGTCACCAGGCGACGGGCAGGGTCCGCGGGTAGCGCCAGATCGAGCCGGTCCGCCAGTCCAGCGCCTCCGGCGGCACGGCGAGCCGGAGCCCCGGGAAACGGTTCAGCAGGGTGCCGATGGCCACCTGGAGCTCCATCCGGGCCAGATGGGAGCCGAGGCAGTGGTGGGTGCCGTAGCCGAAGGTCATATGGGTGGGGGCGCCCCGGTCGAGGTCGAGCTCGTCGGGCCGCTCGTACACCGCGGGGTCGCGGTTGGCGGCCAGGTAGGAGACGTGCACCGGCTCGCCGGCCCGGATCAGCACGCCGCCGAGCTCGACGTCCTCGGTGGCGACCCGGGCGATTCCCACGCCCTGGCGGAACGGGATGAAGCGGAGCAGCTCCTCCAGGGCGCGCGGCAGCATCTCGGGCTGGGCGCGGAGCTTGGCGAGCTGCTCGGGGTGGGTGAGCAGGGTGTAGGTGATGTTGGACAGCTCGTAGGTACTGGTGTCGTGGCCGGTGACCAGCAGGACCATGGCCATCACGGCGAGTTCGTCGTCGTCCAGCAGCTCCTCGCCGTCGCGGGCGGTGGCGAGGGCGCTGATGAGGTCCTCGCCGGGATCGTGGCGGCGGGCGGCGGTGAGCTCGGCGAAGTAGGCGCGCAGCGCGGTCTTGGCGTTGACCTGGCCGGCGCCGCTGTTCGGCCCCATCGCCATCATCGCGACGGCGTGGCCGCGGAGTTCGGTGCGGTCCTCGGCGGGGATGTCGAGCAGCTCGCAGATGGTGGTGAGCGGGAGCCGGGCGGAGAGGTGGGCGACGAGGTCGGCGGGCGCACCGTGCTCGGTCATCTCGTCGAGGTAGCCGTCGACGACGCGCTGGGTGTGCGCGCGCATCCGCTCGACCTGGCGGTTGGTGAACCCCTGGGCGACGAGGCGGCGCAGCCGGTTGTGGGCCGGCGGGTCCATGAGGTTGATCGACTCGACCTGGGCGATCGGGGCGGGCGTCATCCGGGGCAGGTCCCGGCCGATGCCCGCGGCGCGGCTGAACCGGCGGTCGGTGGTGACCACGCGGACGTCCTCGTAGCGGGTGGCCAGCCAGGCCTCGCCCTCGCCGTGCGGCAGGCGGATTCTGGCGATCGGCTCCTCGGTGAGCAGTCGCTTGAGGAGGGGGTCGAACTCCAGGCCGTCGGTGTGGTTGAAGGGGCAGTCCCACACGGATGCGGAGGAGGGAGTCACGGGCTGATCCAGGGGCCGGTTCTGCCGCCCGACCGGGGTCGTTCGGGCGCGGACGTGCTGATGTTCCCCCATCCGGCGGCGAATATGGCGTCATGGGCGATCTTTCCCTCGATCGAGGGAGATAGACGATTGTCATGCGATATGGGCGAGTTGGGGGCGCCGGGGCGGCGTTCGGACCGTCTGCGAGAAGGCCGGGCCGGACAGCGGTGACGACGCCCCGAAGGCCGCGGCCCGCGTCCGTCAGCGCGCCGGGCGCGGCCCGACGCCGTGGAGCACGGTGTCGACGATCAGGGTGGCCAGGGTGTCGGGGTCGGGGGCGGTGGCCGTTTCCGCGGTCGCGGTGCGGCCTGCCCCCGCGATGGCCGGCTCCCCGTGCAGGACCTCGCCGATGAGCGCGTAGTAGACCCGCCGCACCCACTCCAGGTCGGCGTCCGCGGCGATCACGCCCTGATCCTGGATCCGGCCGAGCAGTTCGACGCAGCGGCGGGCGATCTCCTCGTGGATCCGGGCGGCCGCCTCGCTCCCGGCGGCCGCCGGTCCGAGGGCGAAGCCCCAGGCCGCCTTCACTCGCAGCACATTGGCCGTCGCCCGGTGCAGGGCGACCAGCGGCGGCGCGGTCTCCGGATGCCCGTCCTCGATCGCCTCGGCGAGCTTGGCCGCCGCCTCCACCGCCAGCGCGTCGACCAGGGCCTGCCGGTTGGCGAAGCGGCGGTGGACGGTGGTGCGGGTGACGCCGGCGGCCTCCGCGATCTGCTCCATGGTCGCGCCCGGGTGCTCGGCCAGGACGCGTTCGGCCGCCGCGAGGATCGCGCGGACGCTGCGTTCGGCGTCGGCGCGCAGCGGGCGCCCGGGGGTGCGGTTCATCTGTGTGCCTCCAGCTCTGCCGTACCCGGGAACGGTACAGCGGGGGATCGGCTTGCCCAGTAACTGAAACATGAGTGTTGCAGATCATCGATTATTCGATACTCTCGTGTCACAGATAGCGAGACAAGGGAGCACCCCCCGTGCGCACTGCCAGCACTGCCACCACTGCTCTGATCACCGGCGCGTCCTCCGGCCTCGGTGCCGAGTTCGCCGCCCAGCTCGCGGCGCGCGGCCACGACCTCGTCCTGGTCGCCCGCTCCGCCGACCGCCTGCACGACCTCGCCAAGCGCCTCGGCGAGGCCCACGGCGTCACCGCCCACGTCCTGGTCCAGGACCTCTCCGCCCCCGACGCCGCCCGCCGCGTCGGCGCCGAACTCGCCGACCGGGGCCTCACCGTCGACCTGCTGGTCAACAACGCCGGCTTCGGAACCTGCGGCCCGTTCGAGACCATCGACGGGCAGCGCGACCACGACCAGCTGATGGTCAACGTGGTCGCGCTCGTCGACCTCACCCACGAACTGCTGCCCGGCATGCTCGCGCGCGGCGGCGGCGCGGTGGTCAATGTGTCCTCCACGGCGAGCTTCCAGCCCACCCCGTACCTCGCCGTCTACGGCGCCTCGAAGACCTTCGTGCTCAACTTCAGCCTCGCGCTGCGCCAGGAGTACCGGCGGCGCGGCATCCGCGTCCTGGCGTTCTGCCCCGGGCCGGTGGAGACCGAGTTCTTCAACGTCATCGGCACCCGGAAGGCCGCCGTCACGGGCAGCTTCGCCACCCCCGGGCCGGTCGTCCGGGCGGCGCTCCGGGCCCTCGACGCCGACCGCGCCTACGTCGTCCCGGGTTTCGCCAACCAGCTCAGCGCCCACCTCACCCCGCGCCGCCCGCGCACCATGGTCGCCGCGATAGCCGAACGCCTCACGCGTGGCGTCCGCGATGCCATGGCCGGCGGCAGCCGTAACCCGAGCGGCGAGCGGGTGGCCTGAACGGGTGATCTTCCACCTCGATCGAGTGCACAGCGCGTGCAAGGGCGTGCAGTTGGGGAATCGACGCCGCGTCGGACGTTCCGGCACCGTTGAATACAAGGAACCACCATGCGCCTTCGCAACTCCCTGGTCGCCGCCGCCGGGGCCCTGCTGATCACCCTTGCCGTACCGAACTCCGCCCACGCCGCCACCGGTGACTTCCTCTACAAGGTCGGCCCCGGAGTCCCGGCCGGGATCGCCGACCCCGAGAGCCGCCAGTGCATCAACCTGTTCGGTGCCACCGAGGACCACCCGGCCTTCGCGCCGGAGAACTTCACCACCTCCACGGCCACGGTCTTCCTCGACTTCAACTGCGACGGCGACACCTACTACGTCATGAACCCGGGCAAGAAGCTCGGCAACCGTCTGAAGCTCCGCTCGGTGATCTTCAGCTGACCGACCCGCCCCACCCCTCGGCCCGCCCACCCCCGGCGGGCCGAGGGCTCCAGCACGGACCCTGGCACCCACCCCTCCCGACCCGTACAACTCCCGGCAGTACGGGTCACGGTGGGTCCGCATGCAAGGAAGCTGTTCATTGACGGTTGTTCGGTAGCGGCCGGACCGGGGAGGTGGGGGATGCCGAGGGGGTAATTCGCTTGACCTGGGGTGTTGGGGCGGATGCACTGTGGCTGGGCGCGCCGCGGGAGGTGGTGCGGACGAACCGGGGAGGCCGCAGTACCGATGGAGATTCGTGCCACGACCGAGCAGGACCGCGAGGCGTTCGTCGCCACCATGCACTCGGCGTTCGGGCTGTTCCCCGGCACCACCACCGAGGACGGCGGCGGGGCCTGGTGGTCGGCGTTCGAGCTGGACCGGGGGCTGGTCGCCGTGGCGGACGACGGGCGGCCCGTCGGTACCGCCGCCGCTTACACCTTCGAGCTCACCCTGCCCGGGGGCGCCGTCGTCCCGGTCTCCGGAGTCACCGCCGTCGGCGTCGCGCCCACGCACCGGCGTCGGGGTGCGCTGACCGCGATGATGCGGCGCCAGCTCGCGGACGTCCGGGAGCGCGGCGAGTTCCTCTCGGTGCTGCTGGCCTCGGAGGCCGTGATCTACCGCCGCTTCGGCTACGGGCCGGCGACCTGGACCAACCGGCTGACCGTGCCGCGCCGGCGGGCCGACCTCATCACCCCGAGGACGGGCGGCGAGGACACCGGCACGGTCGAGCTGCTGCGGAGCGACGACTGCCAGGAGATCCTGGAGGACGTCTACGACCGCTACCGCCGCGCCCAGCCCGGGGCCCTCTCCCGCCCGCACCGCTGGTGGGCCCTGCGGGCCGGTCAGCCCCCCATCTCCCCGGCACCGCGCTACGTCGTGCTGCACCGCGACGCCGCCGGCGTCCCGGACGGCTATGCCAGCTACGCGCTGGGCGACCTCGACCGCGTGAGCAAGACGAGCGTCCTGACCGTGGACGAGGTCATCGCCGTCGACGACGAGGTGTTCACGACGCTGGCCCGGACCGTACTCGGCCACGACCTGATCGGCCAGGTCGTGTTCAAGCACGTCCCGGCCTGGCACCCGCTGCGGTGGCAGCTGGAGGACATCCGCAGCGGCGAGACCGGCGTCGAGGAGGACTGGCTCTGGGTGCGGCTGCTGGACGTGCCGCGCGCCCTGGCCGCACGCGGCTGGATCGCGGACGGGGAGCTGGTGCTCGACGTCGACGATGTCTTCCTGGGCGAGCGCAACCGCTACCTGCTGACCGTCCGGGACGGCAAGGCGGAGTGCGAGGCGACCGATCGGGAGCCGGACCTGAGCCTGGGCGTGTCCGACCTGGGCTCGATCTACCTCGGCGGCACCACCCCGAGCACCCTGGTCCGCGCCGGCCGCATCCAGGCCCACCGGGCGGGCGCGGCGGCTGCGGCCGACACCCTCTTCCGGACGGAGCAGCCTCCGCACTGCCTGCACTGGTTCTGATCGGGGGGCGAGGAACGCCGACCGCCCGCCGCTCCGCAGTCGGAGCGGCGGGCCGTCAGGTGGGGCTCAACCCTGCTGGGCCGTCTCCGCCCGCACCCACTCCAGGTATGCGGCGCTGCCCGCCACCACCGGCACGGCGACCACCTCGGGGGTTTCGTAGTCGTGCCGTTCGCCGATGAACTCCACCAGGACGTCCGCCAGTTCGGCGCGCGTCTTGAAGTCGGTCCGCCACTCGGCCGCGTCCTGGACCTCGCCGTCCCACCAGTACACGGACTGGATCCGGTACACCTGCGCGCACGCCGCGAGCCGCGCCCGGACGACGTCCGCCGCCAGGGTGCGGGCCTTCGCCTCCTCGTCGTGGGTGGTGGTCACCACGAGAAGCTCACTGTCGTTCATTGCCATGAGGGGAGAGCCTAACCACGGAGCGGTGCGCCGGGGGGCACCGGAGCCTCGCACTCGATAGGCTTCTCGACCGAGATATCCCTTCTTCACGACGCGACGACGGGGTGAACGCGATGCCTCTTGAGGGCGAGTACGGGCCGAGTCCGGCGCAGTGGATCCGTGACCAGGTCGAGCTGTACGAGAGTTCGGGCGGCACCCAGGGAACGACGCTCTGGGACACCGGCCTGCCGGTCGTCATCGTCACGATGCGCGGCGCGAAGAGCGGCAAGATCCGCAAGATCCCGGTGATGCGCGTGGAGCACGAGGGGCGGTACGCGGCCGTGGCCTCGAAGGGCGGCTTCCCGGAGCACCCGGTCTGGTACTTCAACCTCAAGTCCGACCCGCACGTGGAGCTCCAGGACGGGCCCGTGCGCCAGGAAATGACGGCCCGCGAGGTCACCGGGGACGAGAAGGCCGAGTGGTGGGCGCGCGCGGTTGCCGCGTACCCGGCGTACGCCGAGTACCAGGAGAAGACCGACCGCGTGATTCCGGTCTTCGTGCTGGAGCCCGGGCGCGGGTAGGGCCCGGGGCCGGCTCACCCCAGGCGGCGCGCTTCGAGGAGGTAGGTGAAGGGGGTCGGCTGCTTGGCCGGGCGGGCGAAGCCCGCCGCCGCTCCCGAGATCGCGACGAGCGCCCCCACGGGATCGGCCTGGTGCAGGGTCCAGGCGGCGCCCGCGCCCGCCAGGGCCAGGGACGCAAGTGGGCGGCCCCAGCCGCGACGGGCCCGGCGGAGCGCGGAAGCCCGGTCGGCGAGCGACTCGGAGCGGTCGAGCAACAGCCGCTCACGCTCGGCGGGGTGGCTGGTTCCTTCGAGCTCGCGGACGAAGGCCCGCAGCTCACGGGCGTACGTCTTGTAGTCGTCGCCGTGTTCGCGGCGGAAGTCGAGGATCTCGTCGAGCGGAACCGAAGAGAGGTCGACGCCCACGTCCTCCAGGTCGCGGTGCAGAGTGAAGGCGGCCGCGCCGTCCGAGGCCGGCAGATCGCCCACCAGGTGGAGCCGTCGGTCGAGGACGCGCCGCTGTGCGACGAGGGCCAAGGCCATGAGGGCGGCGCCGCGGGCCTCCGGCGGCATCTCGACCATGTCCGGGCCCAGGTCCGGGCGTCGCCGGGTCACCGCGCCCGTCTGCAGGAGTTCGTCGATCCGCGGGGCCCGCACTTCGACGGGGCCGAAGTGGCCGCCGGTGATCGAGCCGCCGAACTCGCCCGCTCGCGGGGATCGCACGCTGTGAGGGGGCTCGTGGACCGCGTTCTGCCGGGTTTCCTGGGCGGCCTCCTGGACGAGCAGCGCGCTGTCCGCGTCGAGCCAGCTGTCGGGCTCCAGGTTGTGCAGCAGCCCGGCGGCGTACAGGGGGCCGGCGAGCCGCGCCTCGCGGGCGACCGTCGTCTCGAAGTGGTGCTCGGGCAGCAGTAGCGCGAAGCCGTCGAAGTAGAGCAGCAGGCTCTTCATCCGCCCCACGGAGGCGTCGTCCCAGATCCAGCCCGGGTAGTAGTGCGCCAGCTCCAGCGGTGCGCCCTCGGTGCTCATCCGCCCAGTCTGGCAGCGGGCCGTGATCGGGCGGAGGCGATCGGTGGATTTGCCCGCGCCGATCCGAACGACAGAGTCCGCGTACGGCGGTAACCTACTCACTTACCCAGCGGGGGATGTGCCCAAGCCGTCCTGAAGTCGCCATTTCTGACACGCACCTGACGAGACGTCAGCCATGTGCGTTCGAGGGAGTACCTATGTCCCGGAGCCGCAAGCTCCACCGTCTCAGCAATCCCGACGCCAACGAGCGCCGCGCCCAGCGGATGCTGTTCCGGCACCTCCGCGACGACACCAACGCGAACCGCGGCCGGATGGCGCGGCGGGTGCGCGAGCTCCAACTCCTGCTGGAGATGGACCCGATCGAGTTCGAGCAGCTGATAGCCCGGCTGATGGAGTCGATGGGCATGAAGGTCGAGCTGACCGCCCGGTCGAAGGACGGCGGGGTGGACGTGCGCGGCATCGACAGCGACCCGTTCCGGGGCGGGAACGTGATCGTGCAGGTCAAGCGCTACCGGGACACGGTGACCCCGTCGGTCGTGCGGGACCTCTTCGGCACGCTCCAGCACGACCGCGCGGCCACCAAGGCGGTGCTCGTCACCACCAGCAAGTTCGGGCCCAGCTCGCACCAGTTCGTCTCCGGCAAGCCGATCACGCTGATCAATGGCTCCGAGCTGGTCGGCCTGCTCAAGCACCACGGCTTCCACGAGATGTTCGCGCCTGCCTACGCGAGTGCCGTGGACGATCCGGCCGGCGGGTCGGCCGCGGGTGCGCCCGCGATCGAGGTGGCGGCCGAGCCCGCGCGGCTCCTGCTGCACTGGACGGGGGAGGAGGAGTACGACATCGCCGCCCTGGTCTGCCAGGGCAATCGCGCGCTCTCCGACGACCACCTCGTCTTCTACAACAACGCCTCCACGCCGGACGGTTCGGTCCGCCTCGTCACCGGCTACGACGACGCCAACGCCTGCCTGATGGTCGACTTCGAGGCACTGCCCGCCGAGGCCGACCGGCTGGTCGTCATCGCCGCCGCCGACACCGAGAACCACCCCTCGGCCACCATGGCCGGGTTCGCCGGACCGGCGCTGATCCTTGAAGCGGGCGCCGACCAGGACGCGGCCGTCGTCCACCTCGCGGACGGGGCGGAGACCAACATCGCCATGCGCCTCGGCCGCTTCGACCGCGACGCCGCCGGGGACTGGGACTTCACCCCGGCGCTGGCGGGCTACCCGGGCGGCCTGCGGCAGGCGGTCGTGGCGTACGGCCTGGAGGTCACGGACGAGGAAGCGGTGGCCGCGGGGTAGTGGCCGTGGCGGCGCCCGCCGCGCAGGAAGTCGGGCGGATCGACCTCCTGCGCGGCGGGCATCGGAACGATCGTGCGTGACCCGGTCGTTCGAACAGGCATGACGGTGGTGGTGGCAGTGGTCATGGCGGCGGCGGTCCTGGTGACCGGGCTGGTCGCCCTGGCGGCGGTGGTGAGCAACCGCCGCAACGGCGGGCCGGAGGCCGGATCGGGATCCTCCGGCGGGCTCGGCATGTCGGTGTTCGAGGAGCTGCACGCCCTCTTCCACGCGGGCAAGCGCGTCCAGATCGAGCAGCGCCAGGCGCGGCTCGTCCTGCGCGACGACGACCACGCGACCGCCCCGCCCGGCCACGGCATCGACCTGGACGCGGGCACCGCGGTGGTGATCCGCAAGCGGGAGCGGGCGGAGGGGGAGTAGGGCGGCGGCCCGTCGGGCGGTCGCGCTCGGCACTGACGTCCGGCGCCGTGCTCCGGCTCTGCTCGCAGGGGCGAAAGAACTTTCGGCGGGGCTGTCACATCCGCCGGGGGCGGTGGGTCAGTGGAGTGTTCGAGCATGTGCGGCGGCGCCGGTCGGAGCCGGTCCTCCCCGCCGCAGGCTTCCTTCACACGAGATCCGGGGTACCTGTCATGTCTGTCGCCCACGTCGTCCTCGCCGTTGTCAGTGCTCTGTGGGTCGGGTTCTCGGGTGTCTCGCTCGCGCGGCGGGCGGAGTTCGTGACCCAGCCGCTGGTGGAGTACGGGGTGCCGCGCTCGTGGTGGGGCCCGCTGGCGCTGGCGAAGCTGGCGGGCGCGGCCGGTCTGCTGGTCGGCCTCGTGGTTCCGGCTCTCGGCGTCGCGGCCGCTGTCGGCCTGATCCTGTACTTCTTCGGCGCGGTGATCACCTGCCTGCGGGCCCGCTCGTACAAGACCGTGCCTTTTCCGCTCCTCTACCTCGTCCCGGTGGCGGTGACCCTGGGTCTGGGCCTCGCGGCCTGACCGGGCGGGTGCGGAAGGCGTCGCGGTCGGACGCAACCGGTGGCCGTTCGGCGCAGCCACTGGTGCGGGCCGGTCACCAGGCCGCCTCGCGGTAGTCCTTGAGGAAGACGCCGGAGACCGGCGAGCCCGCCTCGCCGCGGACGACGGGGTCGTAGACGCGGGCGGCGCCGTCGACGATGTCGAGCGGGGTGCGGAAGCCGGTGGCGGCGATCCGGGCCTTCCTGGGGGCCGGGTTCTCGTCGGTGATCCAGCCGGTGTCCACGGCGCACATGTGCACGCCCCGGGTGGCGAGTTCCTCCGCGCTGGTGCGGGTGAGCATGTTGAGCGCGGCCTTGGCCATATTGGTGTGCGGGTGGCCGGCGGTCTTGTTGCGGACGGCGAACCGGCCCTCCACCGCCGTCACGTTGACGATGTAGCGGCGCGGGTGCGGGGAGGCGAGCAGCAGCGGCAGCAGCCGGTCGCAGAGCAGGGCCGGGGCGAGCGCGTTGACGAGCTGGACCTCCAGCACCTCGGTGGGGTCGAGCGAACCGAGGCGTGCGGACCAGGAGTTGGTGTCCGCGAGGTCCGGCAGCAGGCCGGCTTCGTCGGCCCCGAGCGGGACCGGGACCGGGAGCGGTGAGGGTGGCGGGGCCAGGGCGGTCGTCGGCCGGAAGCCGGGCGCATGCGTGACGGTCGCGGCGTCGCCCGCGGGCAGGGCGGACCGCTCGCCGGCGGTCAGCAGCGCGTAGGACTCGGGCGGGCGGCGCAGGGTCTGCGCGGCGTTGTTGACCAGGATGTCCAACGGCCGCTCTTCGGCGCGCAGTTGCTCGGTGAGGCCGAGGACCTGTCGCGGGTCGCGCAGGTCGATGCCGATGACGGTGAGCCGGTCCCACCAGGCGGCGCTGCCCTCGGCGGCTCGGAAGCGGCGCACGGTGTCGTGCGGGAAGCGGCTGGTGACGAGCAGCTCGGCGCCGTCGCGCAGCATCATCAGGGCCAGCTGGAAGCCGATCTTCACCCGGCCGCCGGTGAGCAGCGCTCGGCGGCCCCGGAGATCGGTGGAGAGCGCGCGGCGGGCGGTGTTGTCGGCCGCGCAGGGGCGGCAGAGCATGTGGTAGAACGCGTCCACCTCGCGGTAGCGCTGCTTGCAGACGTAGCAGCGGCGGCCGCCGCGGAGTTCGCCGAGCGGCGCGGAGCGGACGGGCGCGGGGGCGAGCGGGGCGTCCTCGCGGCGGTCGGGGGCACCGGTGGCGGTGGCGGCGAGCAACTCGGCGTCGGCGGCCAGGATCTTGGCGCGCTCCTCCTGGCGGCGCTGCTTGCGGCTCTCGCGGTGGAAGGAGCTGAGCTGTCGCTCGGCGTGCAGCCGGGTGCGGTCGCCGGTGGGCAGTGCGCGCAGGCGGCCGAGGGTGCGGCTGAACGCGGCCAGCTCCTCGGGGGTGATGTCCTCGCTCGTGGCGCCCGTGTCGTCCCGGACTGTCATGTCCGCCCCCTCGTATGCCTGTTCACCTGCGTCGGAACCGCTCGCGGGCGGCTCCGGTGATGGGGGGACTGTAGTGGACCGTTCGCGAACGCGCGCTCGAATAACGCCGAGCCGGCGGCCCCTGGGGTGGGGCCGCCGGCGCGGGTGCGGGTGGGGCTGTTCGGCAGGGGCTGCTCAGCCGGTGTACTGGGCGAAGATCTTGGCGAACTCGTAGGGCTGCTGCGGGATGTTGGTGCACTTGAAAAGGCCGCCGGTGCAGGCGTTGGCGTCCCGGGTGGCGTCCCAGAAGGCCAGTTCGCCGAGGTGGTGCTGGCGGGCGAAGGCGACCAGCTGCTGGGCGTCGGCCTGGTTGTAGACCTGGTGGTCGTCGTTCTCGCCGATCATCGGGGTGACGCCGACCGCCGACCACAGCTGGGCGTCGCTCTTGGCCGGGTACAGGGCCTTGAGCTGGCCGTACAGGGACTGTGCGGCCTGGACGGCGGCATCGCCGTAGTCCGCGCCGGAGCGGTAGTAGTCCATCGCCATGATGTTGACGAGGTCGACGTCCACGCCCGCGTCGCGGGCCGAGCGGACGATGGCGACGCCCTCGGTGGTGAGGCCCTCCGGGAGGACCGGCAGGGTGAAGGAGACCTTCAGCCCCGGGTTGGCCTTCTGCAGCTTGGCGAGTGCGGCGGAGCGGCGCTCGTTGGCGGCGGTGTCGGCGATCGCGGCGCCCTCGATGTCGAAGTCCACGTAGCGCAGGTTGTAGGCCTTCACGACGGCGTCGTACTCGGCGAACAGCGAGTCGACGGTGGTGCAGGCCGCGGCGAGTTCGGAACCGCTGGCGCCGCCGAAGGAGAGCTTGACGTCGCCGCCGGCCGCGCGCAGCGCGTCGATCTGGTCCTTGGCCCAGCCGGTGCGCGGGTCGTAGGCGTTGAACCAGCTGGCCTTGCAGCCGACGGCGGTGACGAAGCCCATGGTGAAGGCCTTGAGGTTGCCGGACTTGGCCATCGCGGGCAGCGAGGGGGTCGGCCAGGCGCCCATGTCGATGTACGGGGCCACCGGGAGCGCGACGTTGGGCGCGGGGGTGGTGGGCGGCGTGCTCGTGGGCGGGGTGGTGGTCGGGGGCGTCGTGGTCGGCGGGGTTGTGGTGGGCGGCGGGGTGCTCGGATTGCCGCCGGGGCCGGACAGGGTGACGTCGTCGGCGAGGTAGCCGCCCTGGCCGTACCAGCCGTGCAGGTAGACGTTGACGCTGGTGGTGGCCGCGCCGGTGGTGAAGGTGGCGGTCAGCTGCTGCCAGCCGCTGCCGCCGGGGGTCCAGACGGCCGGATCGGTGACCCCGCTGCCGGTCGCGCCGAGGTACACGTACTGGCCCTTGACCCAGGCGCTCAGCGTGTAGGTGGTGTTGGGCTTCACGGCGACGCTCTGGCCGCACTGGGCGGTGTCGGAGCTGCCGACGGCGCCGTTCAGCGCGTAGGAGCCGCCGTGCGCACCGGAGTCGACCACACTTCCGGTGGTGCCGGAACAGCTCCACGGGCCGAGCGAGCCGCTCTCGAACCCGGGGTTGGCGAGCAGGTTGCCGTCGGCGGCGCCGGCGTTCCCGGCGACCGTGGCCAGGCCGCCGCCGGCGAGGACGACGGCGGCGGTGAGGCCGAGCAGCTTGGTGCGGACCGCAGGGCGGCGGTGCCGGGCAGGGGTGTCGTGGGGCGCGCGTGGCATGGGGGTGCCTCTCGGGAACGAGGCCTGCCACCGGCCTCGCGCGGTGGGGAGGGGGCGCGGGGGCGGGTGACGGCGGAAGGTGGTCCGGGTGGGGGAGGTGCGCGGTGCTGAGGACCAAGCTGGACTAGACCACCTGGGCACGTCAAGAACCTTCGGGGCATCAAAGCAGCCTCCCGGCATGCCTTACGCGGACGTTAAGGTTCCGGCGGAAGGATGCGGGCGGATGCCGGGCGCGGCTCGCTCGCTCGCTCGGTCGGCCCGAGGACGGGGAGGGTTCGTGCTGCTGACACTGACCGGTGGTGCGGGGGCGGGAAAGACGACGCTGGCCGGGGCGCTCGTGGCGGCCGCGGCGGAGGGGCCGGTCCGGGTCCTGCACGGCGACGACTACTGGTACGCCGAACCGGGGCGGGGCGTGTGGGCGCCCGACGAGAACGGGACGCCCCGGCTGGACGTCGGCGATCCGCGCTCGATCGACGGTGAGCGGCTGGACGCCGACCTCGGGACCGCGCTCGCCGCCGCCCCGGTCGTGGTCGTCGAGGGCCTCTTCGCCCGCCGGGTGGCCTCGCCGCGCTCCCGGCCCCGCCTGGACGTCTTCGTGGACGTGGCGGCGGACCTCCGGCTGGCCCGCAAGATCGAACGCAAGTGCGTCGCGGGCGACTTCCCGCTCGCGGTGCTGCTGCGGAACTACGTCGAGCACCGGCGGGATGCCCATGAGCGCCACATCGAGCCGCTGCGGGCCGACTGCGGCCTGACCGTCGACGGCACCCTGGCGCCGGAGGTGCTGGCTCGGCGGATCTGGACGGCAGCCGCCGCCGAGGCGCTCGCGCGGCGGGGTTGAGGTGCGGCGCCGCCCGGCCGGGGATCCCGGCCGGGCGGCGGTCGTGCCTGTAGTGCCTAGTGCCTTTTGGCCTAGCGGCAGTTGGTGGAGCTGTTGTAGTCGGCGTTGACGAAGCCGCGGGTGTAGGCGGTGTCGAAGAAGTAGCGGCCCGTGTACTTGTCACGGCCGATGTACTTCGAGTGGTACTGGATGCTGAAGCCGTTGTCGGTCGACATCAGGTTCTGGCTGGCCCGGCCGAAGGTCTTCGGCCCGACGACGCCGTCGGCCTCGGAGGCTCCGAGGTAGCGGGCCTGCCAGGCCTTGGTGGCGGCCTGGGTCTTCGGGCCGAACTGGCAGTCGACGTCGGACTCGGCGAGGTAGCCGTCCAGCCAGAGGACCATCTGCCACAGGCCGGCCGCACCGCTGCGCGAGTGCTGGGTGGTGGAGATCAGGCCCTCGTCCGCCCAGTCGGTGTGGTAGTCGCCCCAGCTGGTGTTGACGTAGCCGACCGAGGTGCTGGCCTGGGCGCCCGTGGCGCTGGTGGCGATGGCGCCGACTGCCAGGGCCACCGCGGCGAAGGCGCGGGCGCCGTGGCGGGCGGTGCGCGTGATGGTGTTGCTCATGATTTCTGTTCCCCCGTGTGACTTTCGTGGTTCGTGTGGTTCGTGCGCCGTAGCAAACCGGGAGAGTACAGGCTGTTCGCGTTCTGCGCTGTGTCCTACGCCACTTGACGGGGTGTCGGGAAGATCGGGGCGAGTCCGGCCGGCGGCAGCTTGACCTTGAGTGCACTCCAAGGGGCAGGCTGGTGCCCGTTGATCCGACCGCACGTCGGCGCCACGGGGCCGGCACCAGTGAGGAGTACGTCATGCGCAACGCCACGCTCGGCAGCGAGGGCCCCGAGGTCGGGGTCGTCGGCCTCGGCTGCATGGGGATGACCTGGGCCTACGACGTCCACAACCGGGACGACGAGACCTCGGTCCGGGTGATCCGGCAGGCGCTCGACCTCGGGGTCACGCTGATCGACACCTCCGACATCTACGGCCCGTACAGCAACGAGGAGGTGGTCGGCACCGCCCTGGCCGGTCCGTACCGGGAGCGGGCGGTGCTCGCCACCAAGGTCGGCCTGGTGCCGGGCACCGGTGAGGAGCGGGTGCTGCGCAACGGCCGGCCCGAGCACATCCGGCGGGCGATCGACGACAGCCTGCACCGGCTCGGCACCGACCACGTCGACCTGTACCAGCTGCACCGGGTCGACCCTGAGGTGCCGATCGAGGAGTCCTGGGGCGCGCTCGCCGAGGTGGTGGCGGCCGGCAAGGCGCGCCGGATCGGGCTGTCCGAGGTGGGCGTCGAGGAGATCGAGCGCGCCCGGGCCGTCCACCCGGTGGCCTCGGTGCAGAACGAACTGTCGCTGTGGACCAGGGACTCGCTGGCCGAGGTGCTGCCGTACACCGAGGAGCACGGGATCGCGTTCCTGCCGTTCTCGCCGCTCGGCCGGGGCTTCCTGACCGGCGGCATCGCCTCCTTCGACGAGCTGCCGGCTGACGACTTCCGCCGCCAGCTGCCGCGTTTCCAGCAGGACGCGCTGAAGGCGAACCTGGCGCTGGTGGAGCGGGTGCGGGAGGTCGCGGCGCGGGTCGGCGCGACGCCCGCGCAGGTGGCGCTCGCCTGGGTGGTCGCGCAGGGGCGGTACGTGCTGCCGATCCCGGGCACCAAGACGCCCAAGTACCTGGTGGAGAACGCGGCGGCGGCCGAGCTGGTGCTGTCGCCGGCGGACCTCGCCGAGCTGGACGCGCTGCCGGCGCCGTCGGGCGAGCGGTACTGAGCGGGACGGTACTGGGCGGGAGGGTACTGGGCGGGACGGTACTGAGCGGGGCACGACTGGGTGAGAGCTACGGAGTGGGACGGCGCTCCTGGACCCAGATCTGCTTGCGCCCGGTCTCGCCCGGCGCCCGCACCGGTGCGTCGACCTCGCGGTCGAGGCGGAAGCCGAGCCGTCGGGCGACCGCGGCGCTGGCGGTGTTCGCCGGGTCGCAGTGGATCTCGACCCGGTGGACGCCGGGCAGGGCGAAGGCCGCCGCGGTGAGGGCCCGGGCGGCGGTGGTGGCGATGCCCCGGCCGACGTGGTCGGTGCCGACCCAGTAGCCGATCTCCAGCGCGCCCGGGCCGATCCGGCGGTGCAGGCCGAACGAGCCGATCACCCGGCCGGGTTCGGCGTCCAGGCCGACCAGGTAGATGAAGTCGGTGCCGGCGTCCCAGGCGGCCGCGCCGGCCTCGGTCAGCTCGGCGGTGCGGGCGACGGTGGGGGCCTCGGCGGCCCACTCCAGCCAGGGGCGCAGGTGGTCCAGGTTGGCCCGGACGGCGGCGTTGAGGGCGAGGCTCTGGGCGGGGGAGCGGCGGCGCAGGGTGATCCCCGAGTCCCCGGCCGGGCGCAGCAGCTCGGGCGGCCGGCCGGGGGTGGGCGTGCTGGGGGTGGATGTGCCGAGGGCGGGCGTGCTGAGGGCGGGCGCGCCGGACGCGGGCACGGATGGGGGAAGGGAGCCGGACGCGCCCCCGCACGGCGGTGGCATGACGTGATTCATGACAGCGATTATGTCGACGTCCTGTACCTGTCACCACCGCCCGGCGCCGCTTACCCGGACCGTCCGGGGGCGCGTCAGAGGCGGATCAGCACCTCGTCGAGCTCCTTGCGCCGCAGGTCCGGTACGCGCGCCCCCTCCGCGGGGTACCCCACCGGGATGACGTACGCGGCCCGTTCCTCCTGCGGTCGTTCGCACACCTCGTTGAGGAACTTCATCGGGCTCGGCGTGTGGGTGAGCGTGGCCAGCCCCGCCTGGTGCAGCGTGGCCAGCAGCAGGCCGACCGCGATGCCCACCGACTCCTTGGTGTAGTACGGGCGCGGCGAGTGCGGGCCCTTGTGCACCTCGAAGACCACGATCACGGCCGGGGCGTCCTCCAGGAAGGGCTTCTCCCAGTCGGTGCCGATCGGCGCCAGCGCGGCCAGCCACTCCTCGGAGGCCCGGTGCGCGTAGAACTCGCGCTCCTCGGCCTCGGCGGCCTCCCGCAGCCGGCGCTTGCGGTCCGGATCGGTGATCACCACGAAGCGCCAGGGCTGGACGTGCGCGCCGCTCGGCGCGGTGTTGGCGGTGCGGACCGCCCACTCGACCACACCGTCCGGGAGCGGCCGGGTCGAGTAGTCGCGGACGGTCCGGCGCTGCGCCATCACGTCGTGGAAGGACCTGCTGCGTGCCTCCGCCTCGTGGGCGGGCACGGTCATGGGGGTGAGCGGGACACTCGGGTAGGGCGTTCCCGCCACCGCGCTGTCGAGCGCTGTGCTGTCAACCATGGGCGACAGCACAGCACATGACGGCGGGCCGGGGAAGAGGTCTGGACCTCCTCCCCGGCCCGCAATGCCCACGGGATCGGGGCTACAGCTCGGCGACCCGCCCGCCGCCGACCTCGATCCGCCGGTTCACCGCCACCGTGTCCAGCATCCGCCGGTCGTGCGTGACCAGCAGCAGCGTGCCGGTGTACGAGGCGAGCGCCGACTCCAACTGCTCGATGGCGGCCAGGTCCAGGTGGTTGGTGGGCTCGTCCAGCACCAGCAGGTTCACCCCGCGCGCCTGGAGCAGCGCGAGCGCCGCCCTGGTCCGCTCACCGGGGGAGAGGGTGTCCGCGGGACGCAGCACGTGCACCGCCTTCAGCCCGAACTTCGCCAGTAGGGTGCGGACCTCGTCCGGCGCGAGCTCCGGGACGGCGGCGGCGAACGCCTCCAGCAGCGGCTCCCCGCCGAGGAACAGCCCGCGCGCCTGGTCGACCTCGCCGACCACCACGCCGGAGCCCAGCACCGAGCTGCCGGAGTCGAGTTCGAGCCGGCCCAGCAGGGCGGCCAGCAGCGTGGACTTGCCCGCGCCGTTGGCACCGGTGATGGCGACCCGGTCCGCCCAGTCGATCTGCAGGTCCACCGGGCCGAGCGCGAAGTCGCCGCGCCGGGCGGTGGCCCCGCGCAGGGTGGCGACCACCGAGCCGGAGCGCGGCGCGGCGGCGATCTCCATCCGCAGCTCCCACTCCTTGCGGGGCTCGTCGACCACGTCCAGCCGCTCGATCATCCGCTGGGTCTGCCGGGCCTTGGCGGCCTGCTTCTCGGTGGACTCGGTGCGCATCGCGCGCCCGATCTTGTCGTTGTCGCTCGACTTGCGGCGGGCGTTGCGGACGCCGTTCTCCATCCAGCCGCGCTGCATCCGGGCCCGGGCCTCCAGGCCCGCCTTGGTGTCGGCGTACTCCTCGTAGTCCTCGCGGGCGTGCCGGCGGGCCGTCTCGCGCTCCTCCAGGTACGCGTCGTAGCCGCCGCCGTACAGGTTGACCTGCTGCTGGTGCAGGTCGAGCTCCAGCACCTTGGTGACGGTGCGGGCCAGGAACTCGCGGTCGTGGCTGATCACCACGGTGCCGGCGCGCAGGCCCTTGACGAAGGACTCCAGCCGCTCCAGGCCGTCCAGGTCGAGGTCGTTGGTGGGCTCGTCGAGCAGGAAGACGTCGTAGCGGGAGAGCAGCAGTGAGGCGAGGCCGGCCCGGGCCGCCTGGCCGCCCGAGAGCGCGGTCATCGGCAGGTCCAGGGAGATCTTGAGGCCGAGCGAGTCGGCGACCTCCTCGGCCCGGTCCTCCAGGTCGGCGCCGCCCAGCTCCAGCCAGCGGTCGAGGTTCTCCGCGTAGGCGTCGTCGGCACCGGGCACGCCGTCCACCAGGCCCTGGGTGGCCTCGTCCAGCGCGGCCTGTGCGGCGGACACACCGGTGCGGCGGGCCAGGAAGTCGCGGACCGACTCGTCGGCGCGGCGCTCCGGCTCCTGCGGGAGGTGGCCGACGTTGGCGGAGGAGGGGCTGAGCCGCCGCGAACCGCCTTCGGGGGTGTCCAGGCCGGCCAGCAGGCGCAGCAGGGTCGACTTGCCGGCCCCGTTCACGCCGACCAGGCCGATCACGTCGCCGGGGGCGACGACCAGGTCCAGGCCGGAGAAGAGGGTGCGCTCGCCGTGGCCGGCGGCGAGGTCCTTGACGACGAGTGTGGCGCTCATGATGTCGTCGATTCTAGGCGGGCCGGGGAGTGGGCGGGGCGCGGGCAGGGGCGCGGGCAGGGGCGCGGACCGGGCCGGCCGGGAAGCGGGCCGGGCGGGTGCGGTCGGAAGTGCCGTCGCAAACGCCGCCGGGGGCGGCGGCACACGGGGTGCCACCGCCCCCGGCGGGGGAGTTCAGCGGGTGACCGGGGTCACTTGCTCTTCTTGGAGAAGTACTCCAGCGCGTGCTGGGCGACGTCGTCCAGGTACGGGCCGGCCTCCCAGGTGTTGTCGGAGCCGCCGATGGAGGTGTCCGACACCAGCACCTGCTTGCCGTCCTTGGTGGTGAACCAGCCGCCGCCGCTGTCGCCGCCGCTGCCGTTGCAGCCGGTCATCAGCATGGTCGGGCGGGACGCGTCCATCGAGCGGCGGGCCGGCTTGCCGGCCTCGCAGTGCTCCAGTTCCATGCCGTCGAACGGCTTGGCGGCCGGGTAGCCGTAGGTGCTGACCGAGGCGATCTGCTCACGCGGGGCGTTGAACCAGACCGGCACGGAGCCGCCGACGACCTCCTCCAGGGACTTGGCGCTGCCGTCCGGGTTGGCGACCTTGAGGATGCCGAAGTCGTACTGGCTCCACGGGCCGCCGTTCTCCGGGTCGGCCTCGGCCGTCCACTGCGGGGAGACCATGCCGGAGACGGCGCCCCACTCGCCGTACGGCTCGGCGTCGGCCAGCGTGCCCTGCTTGCCGGCGCTCACCGCGCCGCTGCTGTTGAAGGCCGGGGCGAAGGTGATGTTGGTGTGGTACTTGCCGCCCTTGCCGCCGTGCAGGCAGTGGCTGGCGGTCCAGACGAGGTTGCTCTTCCCCGGGTTGGCGGGGTCGGAGACGACCGTGCCGGAGCAGACGTAGTCCTGCTTGCCGTCCTGGAAGAACAGCTTGCCGTTGACGTGGGCCGGCTTGGCGAACGGGTGCGGGAGGGGCTTCATCTCGACCAGCTTCGGCTGCGGGTCGTTCTGGCTGCCGCCGCCGTTGCCACCGGTACCGCCACCGGTACCGCCGCTGCCGCCCGGCTGGGTGGGGGCGGCGCTGGTGGGCTGGGCCGCCGTCGGCTGCGCGGTGGGCTGCGCCGGCGGCTGGGTGGTCGGCTGGGCCGGCGCCGCGGTGGTCGGCTGCGCGGTGGGCTGGCTGCCCGGGCCCGGCTTGTAGGGCTTGGCCTTGAGGATCTTCTGCAGGTCCCAGAAGCCCTTCACGGCCGGGGAGACGACGTTCTGCTGGGCCCACTTGTCCCAGTCGTCGAAGTTCCACTTCTTCAGCTCGTCGGCCGTCGGCAGCTTGATCGGCGGCAGACCGCCCGGCTTGTCGGTGGCGCCCGCGGTGGCCGCGGCGGTCGTCCCGCCGGTCGGGGCGGCGGCCGGGTCGTTGTTGTCCGGGCCGCACGCGGTCGCGACGACCATCGTCAGAGCGACGACGGAGGCGCCCAGCGCGGCACGCGTCGCCCGGGATATCGATGACATGATGTTCGGTTCCCCCTGTGAATGCACGCCACGGATGTGAGTGACCGCCACCGGCCCTGCGGCGGACGGGCCGCGGGTGTGGCGGGAGTGGCAGGGGAGGAGTCTGCCATGTGCGGCGGACGGCTTCCGGCCGTCGGCCGTTCCGGGGCGGGGCTGTCACCGGATCGGCACGCGATCGGCACCGAAATAACCGGTTGCACACTACCGGGAGCCTCCGTAGCGTGATCCTTGCCACCCGCCAGAACAGGAGAAGGCCGTTGCTCTACTGAGGTCCCGAGACACCGCCCCCGCCGCGCCGCAGCGTCTTCGCTGCCCTGCCGCAGCCCCAGTGCTGCCCGCGCGGTCCGTGGGTGTGCGAGTGCCCGACCTCAGTGGTGAGCCGGCCCGGCGTCCCCCGTCGCTCTGACGACCCGAGCCCCGTCCCGGCCCCCTTCCCGGTCCCGCCCGCACCCGCGGTGTCTCCCCGTGTCGTCCCACGACCACGTCCGGTGACCGGCCGCGTCCGGCAGACCCTCGGGAGGCCTCCATGGCACAACCCACCACCTCGCTCCTCTGTACCGACCTCTCCTTCGACTGGCCGGACGGCAGGCCCGTCCTCGACGGCTTCCACCTCGCCGTCGGCCCCGGCCGCACCGGGCTGATCGGGCTCAACGGCGCGGGCAAGTCCACCCTGCTCCGCCTGCTCACGGGCGAACTCACGCCCACCTCCGGCACCGTGAAGGTGGCCGGCGAGCTCGGCTACCTCCCGCAGGGGCTCACCCTGGACACCGGCCTGCGGGTCGACGAGGCGCTCGGCGTCCGGGCCGCGCGGGAGGCCCTGCACGCCGTCGAGGCCGGATCCACCGACCAGCGCCACTTCGACGCGATCGGCGACGACTGGGACGTCGAGGAGCGCGCCCGCGCCCTGCTCGACCGGCTCGGCCTGCGCCGGCTCGGCCTCGACCGCACCACCGGCGAACTCTCCGGCGGCGAGGCCGTGCTGCTGCGGCTGGCCGCCCTGCTGCTGCGCCGCCCCGACGTCCTGCTGCTCGACGAGCCGACCAACAACCTCGACCGGGCCGCCCGCGAGCGGCTCTACGAGACGGTGGCCGGCTGGGGCGGGGTGATGGTGATCGTCAGCCACGACCGCGAGCTGCTCCAGCACGTCGACCAGATCGCCGAGCTGAGGGAGGGACAGGTCACCTGGTACGGGGGCAACTTCGTCGAGTACGAGCGCACCGTCGCCGCCCAGCAGGAGACCGCCGAGCGGCTGCTGCGCCATGCCGAGGCCGATGTCCAGCGCCAGAAAAGGGACTTGGTCGATGCCAGGACGCGGCTGGAGCGCAGCGCCAGCTACGGGAAGAAGCGCTCGGTCACCCGCAACGATCCGCACATCTTCGCCGGCAAGCTCAAACGCCAGGGCCAGGAGACCGCCGGCCGCCTCCAGGGCATGCACACCGAGCGACTGGAGGAGGCCAGGCGCAAGCTCACCGCGGCCGAGGAGGCCGTGCGGGACGACGCCGAGATCCGGATCGACCTGCCCCGCACCGCCGTCCCGGCCGGGCGCACCGTGCTCACCCTGGAGCGGGTGCGGCTGCCGCACGGCATCACGGCGGAGCTCGACCTGCGCGGGCCCGAGCGGATCGCCCTGGTCGGCCGCAACGGCGCGGGCAAGACCACTCTGCTGCGCACCATCGCCGGTGAACTCGCCCCGCTCTCCGGGGTGATCACCGCCCCGGTGTCGCTGCGGCACCTGCCGCAGCGGCTGGACCTGCTGGACGACAAGCTGACCGTCGCGGGCAACGTCAAGCTGTTCGCGCCGAACGCGGGGGACAACGCGATCCGGGCCCGGCTGGCCCGGTTCCTGTTCCGCGGCGGGCGGGCCGACCAGCCGGCCGGCACGCTCTCCGGCGGCGAGCGCTTCCGGGCCACCCTGGCGGCGCTGCTGCTGGCCGACCCGCCGCCGCAGCTGTTGCTGCTCGACGAGCCGACCAACAACCTCGACCTGGCCAGCGTGCGCCAGCTCACCCAGGCGCTCGCCGCCTACCAGGGCGCGCTGGTCGTGGCCAGCCACGACCTGCCGTTCCTGCGCGGTCTCGGCATCACCCGCTGGCTGGAGCTGGACGGCGAGTTGAGGACGGTGGATCCGATGTGACGGTCAGCGGGGGCCGGCCCCCGCGGCGGCGGTGCTGACGGCGGCTCCGGTCGCTCCGGCGGCTTCGACGGCGCCGTCGGCGTCGGCCGCCCCGGTGCTTCCGGCGACGAGGAGCCTGCGGGCCTCGGTCAGGGCGGAGTCGCGGCCCTGGCTCAGCTCCTCCGGGGTGAACACCGGGGTGCGGACGTTCGGCGGGATGCCCGGTCCGTCGAAGGTGCTGCCGGAGCGGGTGAGGAACTTCTCGTTCGGCAGGACGGCCACGAAATCGGCCGAGACCGGCTTGAACATGATGTCGGAGAACACGCCCTGGGTGTTCTCGCCGATCCGCACGGGTGCCGGCCGCCGCTCCGCCATCGCCTGGGTGAAGGTCTCGCCCGCGCTGACCGTCGAGCCGGCGGTCAGCAGGGCGACCGGTCCGGTGTACCGGGTCGTGCCGACGGCCGGGCGGACCACGCTCGGCTGGGGCCGGGTGAACCGGCTCGGGTCGGCCGGGTCGTTGCGGGCCACCTTGCGGTAGGCCAGGAAGGGCCGGTCGGTGAGCCGGGAGGCGATCCGCAGCCCCAGCTCGTCCGAGCCGCCGCCGTTCAGCCGCAGGTCGACCACCACGCCGTTCAGTCGCTCGGGGTGCGCCAGCAGGAGGTCCAGCGCCTTGTCCAGCTCGGCGGCGTGGTCCTGGTAGGGGCCGTCCTCGACATAGCCGTCGAAGGCGCTGACCCGCAGGTAGCCGATGCCGCGCGGGAGTTCGCCGACCCCGAGCAGGCCCCGGCCGAAGGACTGCTCGGGGCCGAGGAGCTGGGCCGCGACCGCTCGGGCCGCCTGCTCCCGGACTTCGTCGGTGGGCTCCGCGGTGCCCGGGCGCAGCCCGCCGAAGACGCCGTCGTACCCACCGTCGGGGCGCTTGCGGCCCAGCGCGGTGTGCGCGTCGCCGAGCGGTTCCAGCAGGCCCACGAGGATCTTCTGCAGGTCGTCGGGGCTGGTCTGCGGGGTGATGCCCGCCCGTGCCTGCGCGCCCTTCGCGTGCCAGTCGATGCCCTTGGTGGCGAAGAAGGGGTAGTTCTCCTCGAAGGTCGCCCAGAACCGGTCGAAGGTCGCGAGCGCGTCCTGCGGGGCGGGCTGCCGGCACTGGGCCGGGAGGCCACCGGGCAGCCGGGTGAGGTCCCTGGCGGAGGCGGCGCCGTCCTCCTTGTACACGGCCCGGTCGTGACCCCGGGGCGTGACCGAGGACGAGGCGTACGCCTTTCCGGCTTGGCCGTACCGGACGGTGCCGTCGCGTCCGGGCACACCGACCTGTGTGCCGGAGTAGAAGCCCGGGGTGCAGCTGATCCGGGTCACGTCGTAGGTGGTGAAGGCCGTTCCGTGGATCTCGACGACGATGCCGTAACCGTCCGTCTGCCAGACGCCCTCCAGCCGGTTGACGCCCGGCCGCCGCGCGTCGCCGTCCCCGTCCGGTGCGGCGCCGACGGCGCC